>CANQAT010000021.1 GCA_947588925.1 uncultured Bacilli bacterium
TTATTTAAAAATGCAACTATCATTTTCACTAATTATTACTTAATAAAATTACTATCATTTTTACTAATTATTCACAATATTTAATGTGTTTTTATTAAAATTATTTATTATATTTGAAAATAATCATGGTAATTTATCTATGAACTACTAATTTATTTTAGCCTTACGATTTTCTCTATTCAAAAATATATAAAATTGTTAAATTTCTGCATTATTTTACTTTTTTTCATATATAATGTAACATCGTCGATAATACTAGTAGAAAAAAAATAAAATTTATTGTATAATTAATAAGGTGGTTGTATGAATTACCCAAGTGGGATAAAAAAGGATACTGTTAATTTAAGGACATATAGTAATCGTGGAATGGATTTAGAAGCAGATATAAACGATACTAATGAATACTATTTATATAATGATATCGCTGTAATACACAAAAAACCAACACCCATTACTATAAATAAAGTAGATTATAAGTCAAGACATGACGCGGTTATTAAAGAAGCGCATTTTATTACCCCATCTACAACTGATTATAACGGAATATATAAAGGAAGATATATAGACTTTGAAGCAAAAGAGACTAAAAGTACGACAAGTTTCCCTTTAAAAAATATTCATAAACATCAAATAGAACACTTAAAAAAGATATTTAATCATGGAGGAATAGGATTTATAATAGTTAGATTTACTAAACTAAATAAAACATATTTGTTATTTATAGAAGATTTACTATGTTTCTTAGAGTGTCAGAAAAGAGCTTCCATCCCTGTTTCATATTTTGAAGAAAAAGGTTATATAATTAAAGAAGGATTAAATCCAAGAATAGATTATTTAAAGATTATAGATAAAAAAGGAGTTGTATTATGAAAAATATAATTAAAAAATTTAAAAAGATTTGGAAAAATGATTGCAGAAATATACTTGTTCCAATAATAAGTGTTTTAATAGCTATTTTGGTATTTGTAAGATTTGGGATAGTTCCTGCAGCAATACTATTTGTTATGATTAACCTTATATATTTTGGCGTTTCTTTTCTAATTAAAAAGTTTGGAAAGAAAAAGAAAAAAGGAAAGCGAAAGAAAAAAAGCATACTAAAAATAATATTACTGATATTTTTAGGAGGATTTATAATTGGTGTGATGGGAATTATCGCACTACTTGTATACGTGGTCGCTACTGCTCCTAAATTTGATCCAAGTCGTCTATATGTATCAGAGCCTTCTATTGTTTTAGATAGTAAAGGCAATGAGGTTGGAACTTTAGGTGAAGATAAACGTGTTATTATAGGATATGACGATATACCTGAGGTATTAATCGACGCAATTGTAGCTACTGAAGATTCCAGATTTTATTCACATAAAGGTGTGGATTGGGCGCGCTTTTTAAAAGCAACTGTCTTACAATTACTTGGAAAAAGTGACGCTGGAGGAGCTTCTACTCTTACAATGCAAGTATCAAAAAATGCATATACTAATAAAAATGATGAAGGTATTGAAGGTATAATAAGAAAGTTTACAGATGTGTATGTTGCAACATTTATACTAGAAAAGAATTATACTAAAGAGCAAATACTAGAATTCTATGTAAATTCACAGTGGCTTGCTAAAAATACAACAGGTGTTGAGCAAACATCTCTTACATACTTTGGAAAGAGTGCGAAAGATTTAACTCTATCAGAAGCTGCTATGATTGCGGGATTATTCCAAGCTCCGGGCAAATATGATCCATATGTAAATCCAGAAGCTACTGAAGCAAGAAGAAAAATAGTTTTAAGCCTTATGTTAAGACATGGATATATCACTAAAGATGAATATGACGCAGCATATAAGATGACTGTTGATAAGATTGTTATTCCTATAGAAGAGAGTTCATATTCTAGTAGCGCTATATCAAAATATCAATCATTCATTGATACAGTCGTACAAGAAGTAAAAGATAAAACAGGAAAAAATCCATATACAACTCCTATGATTATACATACAACTCTTAACGCTGATTTCCAAGATTATTTAACAAATATAATGAGTGGTGAAACATATAAATGGGAAAATGAATATGTAAAAGCAGGAATAGTTGTTGTTAATATAAAAGATGGTAGCGTAGTTGCTATTGGAGGAAACAGAAGTACAAATACACTAGATGCATGGAATTATGCAACAGATATTCAAAGACAAATCGGTTCAACAGCTAAACCACTTTATGATTATGGTCCTGCTATTGAATTTAATAACTGGAGTTCTTATCAAATGGTTGTAGATGAACCTATCTCTTATTCTGATGGGCATTCAATAAACAACTGGGATGGAAAATTTGAAGGACTAGAAACTATTAGAACTGCTTTAAAAGGTTCAAGAAATATTCCAGCACTTAAAACATTTAAGAATAATAATAAAGCTCAAATAATTGACTTTGTTACAAATCTAGGACTTACTCCTGAAATATATTCTTGTCCTAGTGGATATTCAGCAAACAAAAATAATAAAAAAGAATGTATAAGTAATAGTGATCCAAACGTTACTATAAGCGCAACTAAAGCAAATACATTACACGAAGCTCATGCAATTGGTGGATATAATGGTGAATCCCCTCTTACTATGGCTAGTGCGTATGCTGCATTTGGAAATGGTGGTATATATATTGAACCATATACATTTACTAAAATCGTATATAAAGATAACGGCGAAGAATTTATAAATAATATTGAAAAGACAAAAGCCATGAGCGAAGAGACTGCATATATAATATCTGATATGTTAGTTACTACTGCTCCATCAGCTATAGGTGGATATTATAATATAAATGGTGTTAAATACGCTGCAAAAACTGGTACTACAAACTACCCAGATAACGTTATGGAAGAAAACAAATTCCCATCTAGTGCGGTTAACGATTTATGGGCTGTTGGATTTAATACTGAATATGCTATAAGTGTTTGGTATGGTTATGATGGAATTGATAAGGACCACTACAATAAATTTAATAGTGGGCAACACACTCGATTATTCCAAGCAGTTGGCAAAAAAGTATTTACTAATAAAAGTAATTTTAAAAAGCCAAGCGGAGTTGTTGAGGTTGAGGTTGAAAGTGAATGCCCAGACGCAATGCTACCAAGTGAATTTACCCCATCTAATTTAAGACAGACTGAATTGTTTGTTAAAGGAACTGAGCCAACTAGTGTTTCACAGAGATTTGCTAAACTAAGTGATGTTTCAAACTTAAATGCAGTTGTTGAAAATGGAAAAGTTACTCTAACTTGGGATAGTGTTAATATGCCTAATATAAATACAGAAAGTTATTTAAGAAATTATTATTCTAAGTTATTTGAAACTGATGATTATTTAAATTCATTTATAAAAAATAGATTAGATTATATTGATAAGAATATTGGTATTATAGGATATAATGTTTATTTAAAAGATTCAGATGGAAATTTAAAATTACTTGAATATGTAAGTAGTAATTCATATGAAACTAACTTTGATGTTAGCGGTGAATATACATTTGTTGTAAAGACTGCATACTCAATATTTAAAGATAACATGAGCGATGGAAAAACAGTAAGCGCTAATGTTAGCATTGATTCTCCAATCATCCCTGAAATTCCTGAAGAGCCTACAGATCCTACAGAACCAACTGACCCTACTGAGCCAACTGATCCACAAGAACCAAGTACTGATATATAAAAAGAAGAAAGTTAACCTTTCTTCTTTTCAATACAAATATCTTTTAATTTACATCCATCACATAAAGGATTTTTAGCTTTACAATAATATCTACCAAATAATACCATTTGATGGTGTAACCGAGAGAGTCTCTCTTTAGGAAACTTTTTATTAAGTTTCTTTTCTATTTTTAATACATCATCATTTTTATTAGCTAGTTTAAGTCGTTTACTTACTCTAGATACATGAGTATCAACTGCTATTAAAGGTTCATTATAAAGGTTTGATAAAACTACATTCACAGTCTTTCTACCTACTCCACTTAAATGTTCTAAATACTCTCTATCGTTTGGTACAATGCCATTTTTATCATTAAGTAGAGCCTTAGATATTTTTATAACATTCTCTGCCTTTTTATTAAATGTACCTATGGGTCTTATAATATCAATTATATCATTCAAACTTGCATTACTTAACTTTTCTAAAGTATCATATTTCTTAAAGAGTATATCTGTTACCATATTAACTCTCTTATCTGTAGTTTGTGCGCTTAACATTACAGCAATTAATAATTCATAATCTTTAGTATAATTTAATTCACATTTGGGATTAGGAAACAATTCATCTAAATAATTAATTATCTCTATCATCGTTTAACCAATCGTAGTCAAATAATTCTTTATTTTTCTTATTAGTGTTTTTGAATTGTTTTCTATCTTTTTCTACATCATCCCTAGTCTTAATTCCCTTTTTCCCCCACTCATATATTATCTTATCTATATATCTTAGATTGCTAACGCCATTATATGTAGCTTCCTTTAAAGCAAGAATAATTAATTCCTCACTTGTACCACTATCAACCCAACCATTTATTATTTCAAATTCCATTGGTGATAACGTCCTTCCAAATTCAGATTCAAATATACTATATATATTTGTATCCTTTTTTGGTTCTACTTCTTGCATTGATAAAGCAAGTTTTTCATATAAATAGTCTAAATTAATGATTTCACTTCTAATATTATTTATTTTCTTCATTTCTATTTTAATAATATTTTTCTCACATAATGAGTTAATTAGTTCAAGTACTTGATTGAGTTCAATACCCAGATCATTACTTATCTGTTTAGGATTATAAATATTACTAGATTGATTTATTAAATATATTATTACAATAAACTCACTATCAGTTATATTTAATTTCTTATAATTAAATAATAATTCTTTTGATATTTGATAATTCATGCTTTTTAATAACTCTATAACCTGACTCATAAAACCACCTACCTAAATTATATATTAAATGAATAATGAAATCAAGAAAAAATGTAAATAACCTCAAACTATATTTTATTTACTTTTTTAAGACTTATTTTAAATTTAGGGAATGCATTTTTTATATGTTTATAAAGTATTGAATTCTTCTCTAACCATTCTATAATATTCTTTTTAATTAATTCTGTATTATCAGTACGTTGTCTTTTGATCTCTGCTTTTACTTTAGCCATTACATTAAATGATATTATGTTATCTACTATATAAATAGTAAGAATTATAATAGTTAGTATAGTTCTAAATAGTGGTGAAAATACATTTATTAGTTTTAAAAATAATGGATTTATAAAATAAACAACAATTGTTCCAAGAATTCCAAAAGGTATCATTGTCTCAAGACATATTCTACCATTTATATTAAACTTTCTTTTAGAGTAATCCCACCATCTAGCATGAAATAACTTTTCCATAAAATATGAAGTTAAATACTCTAAAACTGAACATATTAAAATAGACTTCAAAAAGATACTTAAAAAATCTGATTTATCATTACCAATCAACAATAATATTCCAAGAACTCCATATCCATAAATTGGACAAATTGGTCCTATTAGAAAACCACGATTCACAAATTTTTTTAATTCGAATAATTTGCATATTACTTCCATTAACCATCCTAAAAAGGAATAAAGTATAAATAAGAGAAAATATACTTCAAACTTTTCCATTTAAAACCTCCAACGATACTAGAAAAAGGTGACTATTCACCTTTTATTACTTCAAATGCCTTATTGACTTGTAAATCAAACTTAATATAATCTAGGTTATTTCCATACTCTTTTTTAACCTCATCTTTTGTCATATTATATTTAACAGCAAGCTCATCAATTTTTTTATCTATTTCTTCATCGGTTACACTAATATTTTCTTTCTTTATAATCTCTTCTAATATTAATCTATTTTTTATTCTCTTTTTTGCCTCATCTTTATATTGCTTTTTTAGTGCGTCTTTATTAGAATTAGTATATTTATAGAACTGATCTATAGAAATACCTTGCATTTTTAATTGTTGACTGAATTGGTCTACCATTCTTTCTTCTTCATCATTAATCATAGTATAAGGTACATCAACTTCTGTAGTCTTTGCTATTTCTGCAAGTAGATCGTCTATATATTTATCTTCTGCTTGAGCTTCTTTACCAGTCTTAATATTTTCTTTTACTTGAGCTTCTAAAGCCTCTTTAGTATCTATTCCATCCATATCTAAATCTTCAAAGAACTCTTTATCAAGTTCAGGTATTTTAACCTCTTTTACTTCATTAACTTTAACCTTAAATACTACAGGAACTCCTTTTAAACTCTCTGCAGGATAATCTGATGGGAATGTTACATTGATTTCTTTTTCTTCCCCTGCACTCATACCTATTAATTGATCTTCAAATCCGGGAATAAATGTATTTGAACCTATTTCAAGTGGATAATTTTCTCCCTTACCACCATCGAGTGCGACTCCATCTTTAAATCCTTCAAAATCAATTATAGCAATATCGCCTTTTTCAATTTTTCCATCTTTAACGATATTTTCTTTATAGTGTTCCCTCATATGATTTATAGCTTCTTCTATCTCTTCTTTAGATACTGAAACACTTTCTTTCTTTACACCAAGACCTTTATATTTACCTAATTTAACTTCAGGTTTAGTTGTAATTGTAAATACATATTCTATGTATTTTTCATCTATAGATTTAATATCCAAAATTGGTTGTGCGACTAAATCTAAATCTTTACATTCTTCTAACATTTTTTGATAAGCGTCTTCTGCGCAATAATTAGAAGCGTCCATATAAAGTGATTCTATACCATAATTTTTAATATAAACACTTTTAGGTGCTTTACCTTTTCTAAACCCATGTATGTTTGCTTTTGCATTTGCTTTTTTAAAAGCTTTATCTAATGCATTTTCCCATTTTTCTCCTTCTATTTTTATAACAATCTCTTTTAAATTCTTATTTTCTTCCATAATTTCCTCCAATACCTCTATAGTATATAATAATTTTTTAATTTTAGCAAGAAAAAAGAGTTAATCTCTTAATTTTCTTATTCGCTCTTCATAATCTCCTTTAGTAATAAAACTTCCAACTACACACATATCTACTTTTTCACATTTCTTAATAGTCTCATCGTTTATACCACCATCTATCTCGATTATGTAATTATAGTTATTTTTTTCTCTTAAACTATATAACTGTTCTACTTTATTTAAACTATCCTCCATAAATGCCTGACCACCTCTACCCGGTTCGACACTCATAACGAGTACTAAATCTATATAGTCTAAATAATCAATTATTTCTGATACATCAGTAGAAGGTTTAATAGATATTCCAACCTTAATACCTAAGTTCTTTATATAATTAATCACGCTACTTACTTCACTTACTGCCTCAAAATGAAATGTAATATAATCTGGTTTTAGTTTAGAAAAGTCATCTATATATTTTTTTACATCACTTACCATCAAATGAATATCTTTAGGCTTTGTTGTAAATTTTACTATATCATAAAACTCTTCATAAGTATAAGTTTTGTTTTCTACGAATATTCCATCCATTACATCTAAATGAATATAATCTATATCAAGTTTATCTAACTTAGTTAGCTCCTCACACTTAGGCTCTTTTATGTCTAAAAAAGACGCAGCTATTTTCATAAATCACCTTTTCCTATAAATTTTAAATAATTTTCATATCTACTTTTTAGTATATTACCATTTTCTACATTATCTTTTATTCCACATTTTAATTCATCTTTATGCATACAATCTCTATATTCACAAGTATCTTTATACTTGTCAAACTCTATAAATGAATCTTTAATATCACTACATTTCATATCTTTAAAGTCTATGCTAGAAAAACCAGGAGTATCTGCTATAAGTCCACCTAAGACTTCTAAAAGTTCTGTATGTCTAGTGGTGTGCTTCCCCCTCCCAAGAGCAATGGATACATCCCCTATTTCAAGATTTAAAGTACTATCAAGTCTATTTAATAAAGAACTTTTACCAGCGCCACTTTGTCCTGCAAAACAGGTCACTTTACCCTTAAATATATCTTTTAAATCTGGGCTTGTATTAGTATATACCTGATAACCTATTTTTTTGTAGTAATCCATAATATTTTTAATATCTTCTAATTCTTCTTTATTAAGTAAATCTAGTTTAGTGAAACATATAATAGGTTTTATATTATTGTACTCTGTAATAGTTATTAATTTGTCGAGTAAATTAGATGAAAAATCTGGTATTTTAACACTTGTTACTATAAGCACTTGATCTATGTTTGCAACACTAGGTCTATCTAATTCATTTTTTCTATCTAATATATCTAGTATATAATTATTCTTTGTATCGATTATAACGTTATCTCCAACAAGTGGCGTTATCCCATCTTTTCTAAATTTACCACGAGCTTTGCAGATATAAATATTATCATTTTCTTTTACTGTATAATCATTACTTATTTGCTTTATAATTTTACCCATACTATCCTACATCGCTATCTTTACTGTTAGTTGCAATAGTTATAGTGAGTGTTGTCTTGGCTTTAACCTCATCTCCAACATTTCTAGATTGAAGTATTATATCCCCTTCTTCAAAATGGTTATCCTCTTCTTCTTTAAATACACAAGTTATATCGTTATCATCACAGAATTGTTGTATTAAATCCCTAGTATAAGTTCCATCTGTAAAATCAGGATATACTGTTATTAAAGTAGCGTATACAAGTTCTATAACACTATTAGATTTCTGAAGTCTTTTACCCGGTTCGACACTCTGTGATAAAATAGTACGCTCTTCTTTTTTATCATCTTTTGTAACCTTTTTAGGGGTAGCTACTACTCTTATACCTAACTCTTCTAACTCTGCTTTTACAACATCTAGTTTTTTATCTGTATAATCTTCTACTTCTATTGTATCATCAAATGATGTAACTGTTATTGTAACAGGGTTTCCTGCTTTAATCTTTGTATCAGCTTTAGGACTAGTTTTGATTACTACATTCTCTTCATAATCAGGGTCATAAACATAATCAACGCTACAAATCAAGCCGGCATTTTCTAATTTTTTACATGCACCCTCCTCAGTTAAACCTACTAAATCATTTGGAACATATACATCTTTTGACTTATCTATACTAAGTATCCAAATAAATATAAGTCCAACTAGTACAATAACTATACAAACTGCTCCAGCTATCATTAAAGCACTATTTAATTTCTTATCGTTTTTAGTATCACTCTCAGTTTCTAAAGCTTTATTTTTTATTTCCCTAGATTCTAATTTTGAAATAGTCTTAGTATTTTCTAGGTTGTGCTCCGGAAACTTATAAACTACTCTTTTTTCATTAACTCTATCTGGATCAAGACAAGTTCTTAAATCCTCATACATTTCAGCTACTGAATCATATCTGTTTTTTGGATTTTTAGCAGAAGCATTTAATATAATGTTTTCAACACTCTGAGGTATTGATGGATTTATCTTACATACACTAGGTATTGGATCTTTCATATGCTTTATAGCAATTTCTACTGCATTATCCCCTTTAAAAGGTACAGTTCCCGTTAAAAGTTCAAACATGAGTATTCCAAGTGAATATATATCACTTTTAATAGTAGAACCACTACCACTAGCTTGTTCTGGAGGAAGATAGTGTACACTTCCCATAACTGAATTAGTTTGAGTAAGTTCATTGCTATTTAATGCCATTGCAATACCAAAATCAGTTATTTTAACTCTTCCATCTTCTAGTATCATTACATTTTGTGGTTTAATATCTCTATGTATTATATAACTATCGTGAGCGCATGCAATACCACTTGTAAGTTGAAGCATTATATCTATAGCTTCATTTAGATTTAATGCGCCTCTTTTTTTAATTAAACTTTTTAATGTCTTGCCATCTACATATTCCATAACGATAAAATACTTACCGTTATCCTCACCTACATCGTACATCTCAACTATATTAGGGTGTCTTAGGGAGCTTGCTGCATTTGCTTCTCTTTGAAATCTTCTTATGAATTTTTCATCTTCAGCTAAATCTCCTCTAAGCACTTTTACCGCTACTTCACGTTCAAGTATGGTATCCCAAGCTAAATATACATTAGCCATTCCACCCTCACCGATGGATCTAATGATTTTATATCTGTTATCTATAAGTTCACCTTTATCAATCATGATTTTCCTCCTTAACTAAATAAGCAATCGATATGTTATCATTTCCCCCACGATTATTAGCCTTGAAAACTAATTTTTCTAACTTTTCTTTCAAAGTTGAGTTTTCACTTAATACTTTAGCTATCTGTGTGTCATCTAGCATATTTGTAAGTCCGTCGCTACACAAAAATATTCCATCTATATTAAGTTCTACATTAAATATATCCATCTCTACGTTAGTACTTGAACCAAGAGCTTTCATAAGGACGTTTTTCTTTGGATGATTGCGAGCTTCTTCTTCTGTTAACTCTCCACTTTTAACAAGTAAGTTTACTAATGTATGATCAACTGTGATTTTGTGCAACCTCGAATTCTTAAAAATATATCCGGATGAGTCTCCAATATTACCTATAAGCAAGAATGATGGTGTTAGTACTGCAAGTACTACTGTAGTTCCCATACCAAGACTTTCTTTATGTTCATTGACATACTTAAATATCTCCATATTTGCTTCACTAACTGTACTTTGTATCCAGTTTATTGCGTCTTCCTTATTACCAATACTACTGATATTTTTAAATCTATCACATATTAAATTTAGTGCGATATGTGAGGCGACCTCGCCATCTTTATGTCCACCCATACCATCTGCGACTATAAGTAATTTTTCTTTATTTGCATTTTCTACAATAGATACTGCATCTTCGTTTCTCTCTCTTACTTTACCAGTATCAGTTATATAATAATAGTCCATTTTATACCTCCTCGTAGTGTGAGCGCAACTGCCCACAAGCTGCATTAACCTTGCTTCCAAATTCTCTTCTTATTGTAACTTGTATACCATTTCTCTTTAATACGTCAAAGAATTTCATGATAGTATCTTTACTACTTTTCTTATATTCTATATGACTTGTTTCATTATATGGTATTAAGTTTACGTAAGCATTAAGTCCTTTTAGTAATTGACTTAACTCTATTGCGCACTCTACCGTATCATTTACGCCTTTTAACATTATATATTCAAATGTAACTCTTCTATTAGTTTTAGCTATGTATTCTTTTACAGCCTCTATAATATCTTCAATAGGATATACCTTGTTTATATTCATGATACTACTTCTTATTTCATTATTTGGTGCGTGCAAGCTTATTGCAAGATTAACTTGTTTATCAAAATTAGTAAATTTTTTAATTTTTGGTACTATTCCACATGTCGATACAGTTATATGACGTGAGCCTATATCTATACCTTTACCACTATTTACTATATCTATAAAATCTATTACATTATCATAATTATCAAAAGGTTCACCTATACCCATTAAAACTATATGGGAAAGACGTTTATTTATATCACTTTCAACCATAAGTATTTGAGTTACCATTTCATATACTTCAAGATTTCTAACTTTTTTACGTCTACCACTTTCACAGAATTTACACCCCATATTACAACCTACTTGAGTTGAAATACAAATACTAAGACCGTAATCATGGTTCATTAAAACTGCTTCTATAGTGTTTCCATCTTTAAGTTTAAATAAGTATTTTATAACATCTACATCTTCTAGTTTTTTTACTATTTCTAACTTTTCAAAGTAAAAGTCTTCTTTTAGCTCATTTATAGTTTCTTTTGATACATTTTTCATATCATCAAAACTATTAACTCTTTTTTTATATACCCATTCAAATACTTGAGTTGCTTTGAATTTCTTATCATTTTTATCTATAAAATATTTTTCTAATTTCTCTAATGTTATTCCATATATATTCTGCATATTTACACCTATACTAATTATATCAAAAATAAGCAAAAAATAATAGAAAATTCTATTATTTTTGTAACTTTTATTCTAAATATGTCTATTTTTAGTTCCTAATTCCTCTTTAATACCATTTTTGAGATAATATCATTTACTAAATAAGAGTACATTTAGTTTACAGATATCCTAGGTTTTCTAACTTATATACAGTTTCATATATTCTTTCATCAGAGGAATATTCTAGTACAAAAGAATTTCCTTTTTTACATATTATTATCCCTATAGTCTTATCTTGATATATGCTTTTTAAGTCGTTTTTTATAATTATTTTTATTTTCGCCTATCTTTATATTACTATTTTTATTTAATAAATATTGACTTATATCCTTAAAATCTTCTCCAACTAATGATGTAGAAAAAATCAAAATTTTATACTCATCATTAGTATTTAATACAATATGAAGATATTTTTGTATACTACTCATCTTACCTAATTCTAAATATGTTTCTACGAATATTTCACTTATCTCTGAATATGAAAATACCGAAATTGCTCCATTACTTAAAATTATCATATAATTATCAGTTAAAAAATAATTTTTTTCATTCCAATAATCAATCGTTCCTATTTTATCAATTAACTGGTTGTTAATTAAATATTCTTTTATTTTTTTTAGATTAAAATAAACCTTAAATTTTCCTATGGTAGCAAATACCATAACAATATCAAAAAGCAAAAAACAGTACCAATTTATTTTATAACTAATATATAATAAGATTAAAAATATAACCACCGTCATAAACGAAAATACATATATATCACCTTTTGAAATTTCAATATATTTATTTAAATTTTTTTTATTTTTCATAAATTTTATCTCCAGTAAATTAATTTTTTATTAATTGTATTATACCATTTAATTATATAAAAATCACTATTATATTAAAGTTTATTTGTTTTTTCAGGTATTACATTTTTTATATAAGTAAATCCATCTCCTAGTTCTGTTAAAAAGTTATCTAAATCTTCTAATATAAGTTTCTTCAATATTGCCTCACTTATCTTTTCATAGTTGTAACTATTTTTAATAAGTATTGGATTTTTTATGAAATCGTTTACTTTAACTTGTTCTTTTGTAATTAGTTTATTTTTAGTTTTATCATCTAGTCTTTCATATTCTTTAGTTTTTATTTTATCTCTAAGTTCTCTTACCCCTAAATTTTGTTCTTCTGTTATTTTAATATAATAGTTAATTTTATTTATATCATCAAATTTTAATAGTTCTACATAATGAGACCATGTCAAATGTGCAGACAATGTCTGCATTTTTACATTAAGTTCAAAAAATTTTAAAATTAACCATAAATTTCTTTTGCTATACCCTTTACCCAATTCTTTCGTTAATTTAATAGAATATTCTTTGATTATACCTTTACCGTAGTGTTTACCTGCTTCATTTAATATTTTTCCAACATTATAATAAGTTGTTAAATCACTTCTATTTTTAGAATAATCCTTAACTTTCTTATATATTTCATTATTTATTAACTCTTGTTTTATTTCATTATAATAATTCATATTTCACTTCCTAACTTATATTCAGTTTCATATATCCTATTATCAGAAGAGTATTCTAGTACAAAGGAATTTCCTTTTTTACATATTATTATTCCTATAGTCTTATCTTGATAAATATTTTTTAAATTCTTATCAATATAATTCATATATACTTGTATTTGACCGATATGTTCTTTCTTTAAGGCTGTAACCTTTAATTCTACTACAACAAAACAGTTGTAAATATAATTAAAGAGAAGCAAGTCTATATAATTGTAATCATTACCAATTTTTATTTTGTATTCACTTTCTATATAAGTAAAACCTATACCTAATTCTTTTAAAAAATTATCTAAATCTTCTAATATAAGTTTCTTTAATATTGCCTCACTTATCTTTTCATAATTGTAACTGTTTTTAATTAGTATTGGATTTTTTATGAAATCATGCACTTTAGGTTTTTCTTTTGTAATTAATTTATTTTTAGTTCTTTCATCTAATCTTTCGTATTCTTTAGTTTTTATTTTATATAATAACTCTCTTTTACTCAAATTATAATTTTTAACCTGTTCAATGTAATATCTAATTTTACTATCATTTTTCAAAGACATTAAAATCACATAATGTGACCACGTTAATTGGGCATCCAGTGGTTGCCCTTTTTGAAAAATGTAAAATTTTCTCATATTTTTTAAACTTCTAGTAGAATATCCTCTCCCAAGTTCATTTGTTAATCTATTTGAATATTCTTTTATTATTTTATCTCCATATTTAGCCCTTTTCTCTCCTCCTTGAGCTTCAACTAGTAATTTCCCAACATTATAGTAAGTAGTTAAATCACTTCTATTTTTTGAATTATCTTTAACTTTCTTATATATTTCATTATTTATTAATTCTTGTTTTATCTCATTATAATAGTTCATACCCCACATCCCAACCACAATAACACACTCTAAAACCTAAGCCAAAAAGCAGTTTTTATCATTTTGAATACAAATTTTTGCAAAAATTATAAAAATAACTCACAGAAATTATTATTTCTGCGAGTATCTTTTTACAGTTTAATAAATTTTATAAAATTTAATTTTTATTAACATTTTCTAAACTTTTATAGTATTCATACCTTTCTTGAGCGCACTTTTTATTATTTTCAAGTAACTCTTTAGCATGTTCTTTATTTACTTTTTCTAACATAGAATATCTAGTTTGTAAGTTCAAAAACTCTTCATACTTATCAAAATCTACATTCTTACTATCAAGAGTAAAGCCATTTATAGGATGTCTTCTAAATATTGGATAGTAACCACATTCTACTGCTAAACGTTCCATACTAACACTATTTGTCATACCACCCTTGATACCATGTGATATACAAGGTGCGTATGCAATTACTATAGATGGTCCATTATAATCATTTGCCTCTTTTAAAGCCTTAATTACTTGCATCATATTTGCACCTAGTGAGACTTCTGCAACATATGCGTTTTTGTAGCACATACACATCCTTGCTAAATCCTTTTTATCAGTTACTTTACCACTTGTTGCAAAAGATGCAATAGAACCCATCTCACTAGCTTTACTTGCCTGACCACCAGTATTTGAATATACTTGTGTATCAAGAACTAATATATTTATATTATCATTGCTTGAAAGCACATGGTCAATTCCGCCAAATCCTATATCGTATGCCCATCCATCTCCACCTATACACCAGTAGTTTCTAGATGGAATATATTCTTTTAACTCTTTTAACTCATCATTAATATTATCATCTAAGTTATCGTAAACATTTTTAGTTATCTCATAGTTATCAGGATTATCCAACCATTTTTTAAATAATTCTTTATTAGGATTATCCATATCATTTTCCATAATGTTTTTAATTCTATTTCTAATTAGGTTATTGCTTATAAGCATTCCATAACCATATTCTGCATTATCTTCAAATAATGAACTTGCCCATGGAACACTATATGGTGTTTCAGGCGCACTTCCACCATAAATAGATGAACATCCTGTCGCATTCGCAATTATTAAGTTATCCTTAAATAGTTGTGTAAGTACTTTTATATATGCAGTCTCCCCACATCCCGCACACGCACCACAGTATTCAAAACTAGGTTTAGTAAATCCTATTCCCTTTACTGTTAACCCGTTAAATTTATGTTTATCAGTAATATTCTTATCTAAATAGTCAAATACTTCTTGTTCTTTATTTTTAATCTCTTCACTTAAGGATTTAAATGTTAAAGCCTTTTGTCCTTTCATTCCGGGACATATATTAATACATAAACCACATCCTGTACAATGTTCAATAGAAATACCTATAGCAAAGTAATAATCATCTAACCCTATAGCCTTAGTACATCTATTTTTAACATAATCAGGCGCACTTTCATACTCATCTTTAGAAAGCAAATACTGTCTTATTACTGAGTGAGGACATACGAAGCTACACTGTCCACAATTAATACAATTTTCACTTATATAATGAGGTACTATTTCGTTATATTTTTTATCTTTATCTTTTACTGAATCAGGTTTAAATATACCAGTTGGCATTGATAAGAATTTAGATGTTGGAATACTATATCCTTCTCTTTTATACATTGAATCTATTACACCTAAATCTTCTTCTTTACTCTCTTTATAATCAAAATCTAGACTAACTTCTTTAGTTAAAGCTTCAACGCTAGATAATGATTCTATATTCTTATTTACTATATCTTCACCCTTTTTACTAAACTTGTCTTTAATATATTTTATAAGTTCTTCTTTTGCAAACTTATAATCTATTAAGTTAGTAATATAAAGTATAGCTGATTCCATAATCATACTAATCTTATTGCCTAGTCCTACTTTAGCTGCTATATCATAGGCATTAAGTATGAATATACGAGTATTATTTTCTTTTAATAATCTTTTTAATTTATCACTAAAAGTACTTTTTAACTCATCTATAGATTTACTTGTATTTATAATCATTATAGAATTTTTACTTATCTTATCTAATATTTCAAATTCACTAAAATAACTATCTTTAGAGACTACTACTATATCTGGATTTTCTACATAATAAGTAGACCTTATTTTATTTGGACTAAATCTTAAATGAGATATAGTTACTCCTCCACTTTTTTTAGAATCGTACTGGAAATATCCTTGAACATAATTATCAGTATTATCTCCAATTAATTTAATAATAGATTTAGATGCACTTACCATTCCATCAGAGCCATACCCATATATAAGCATCTCTTTACTTGTTTTAATATCGTAATTAATCTCATCTAAACTTAGGTTAGTTACATCATCTTTAATACCTATAGTAAAGTTTTCTTTAGGATTATCTAACATATCATATACTGCTTTTATATGTTTTGGACTAGTATTTTTACTAGATAGACCGTATCTACCTCCTACTATAGTAATATCTGTATCTTTTAAAGCAGATACTATATCTAAGTAAAGAGGTTCCCCGTTTGAGCCAAATTCTTTAGTTCTATCGAGTACTGCAATTTTTTTAGCACTCTTAGGTAGTACTTCTTTTAAATATTTAACTGAAAATGGACGATATAGGTGTACTTCTATTAAACCTAAATCCTCATCCAAGTCATCAATTACTTCTTTAATAGTTTCACATACTGAGCCCATAGCTACTATTACTTTTTTAGCATTCTTACTTCCGTAATAATTAAATGGTTTATAATTAGTACCAGCTAGCTTATTGATACTTTCCATATATTTATTAACTATATCAGGTACTTTATCATAGAATATATTTCTAACCTCAGTATTTTGAAAATACACATCATCGTTTTCTGCAGTGCCACGAGTATTAGGTACTCTTGGATTTAAAGCCCTACTTCTAAACTTTTCTAAAGCCTTTTTATTTAATAATTTTAAATAATCTTCTTTTTCTAGTACTTCTATTTTATCTATCTCATGGCTAGTTCTAAATCCATCAAAGAAGTGCATAAAAGGTAATGATGAATCTATTGCGGATAAGTGAGCAACTCCACTTAAGAGTGCGGCGTCCTGCACAGATGAGGATGCAAGCATACAAAAGCCAGTAGATCTCGTTGAGTATATGTCTTGGTGGTCCCCCATTATTGATAAGGCATGCGTAGATAAACTACGAGCAGCCACATGCATAACACATGGTAGCATTTCACCAGCCATTTTATACATGTTAGGTATCATTAAAAGTAATCCTTGACTTGCAGTAAATGTTGTTGCAAGTACACCATTTTGCAAAGCTCCATGTATAAATCCTGCTGCCCCTGCTTCACTTTGCATTTCAACTACTTTTACTTTATCATTAAATAAATTAGTTTCATCTATACTACTCCATTCATCCATGTGTTCTGCCATAGGACTAGATGGAGTTATTGGATAAATACCTGCAATCTCTGTAAAAAGATAAGATGTTCTCGCACATGCTTCATTCCCATCTATAGTTTTTACTCTTTTCATACCATCACCTATTTAATTATACTATAAAAAAGATAGAATTTCTATCTTTTTCTTAAATATCTTCTACGTGTGTAAATGTTCCATTAAAACCTGATGTATTTTTTAATTCGTTCCATTTTTCGCCTTTTACTTTAACTACTGTTAAATTGGTACAACCACCAAACATATTTCCAAGATTCGTTATATTACTTATATCAAAGCTACTTAAATCTAATGAAGTTAAACTACTACATCTACCAAACATACCTCCCATATCTGTTGCAATAGATGTATTAAAATATTCAAGTCCTACTATCTCACTTAAATTTGTACATCCAGAAAACATACCCCTCATATATGTCAATTCTTCAAACGTACAATTCTCTCCAAACTTAATACTTTTTAGATTGGTACAGTTTTGAAATAATGAACAATCCCAAGAAGTAATAACTGTTACACTCTTTGTATTCCATTTGCTTAAATCTAGATACTCTAAATTACTATCATCGGAAAATAATCCATTCATATTTGTTACCTTTGATGTATCAAAGTTTTCTAGTCCCTTAATTTCTTTTAGGCTCGTACAGCCACGAAGCATAGAACCCATATTTTCTACTTGCGAGGTATTAAAATTACTTAAATCGAGACTTGTTAAACTACTACAATTCCAAAACATTCCATCCATTCTTGTTACAGAAGATGTATCAAGATTTTTTAATCCTTTTATTTCTTTTAAATTGGTACATCCCCTAAACATACCTGCCATGTTTGTAACTTTATTTGTTTTTAACGTACTTATGTCTATAACTTCTAAACTACTGCAGTTGTGAAATAGCCCTTCACGATTTTGAGAAAAATCAGTAACATTTTCTAGTGTAAAATTCTTCCCAAACTTTATACTTTTTAAATTACTACAGTATGCAAATATTGCTCCGCCATTCCATGTTAGAATTGCTGTTACGTTTCTTGTATCCCATTTACTTAAATCTAAATGTTCCAAACTTGAACATCGTACAAATAAACCGCCCAAATGTGTTACCCTTGACATATCAAAATTTTCTATTCCTTTTATCTCTTTTAGATTGGTGCAACCATGAAACATACCTCCATTCCAATCTCCAACTGCTGTTAGTTTTGATGTATTAAAATTAGTTAAATCTAAATATTCTAAGCTACTGCAGTCTCTAAACATATGCAACATAGTTGTTACTTGGCTTGTATCAAAACTGGTTAAATCTAATTCTTCTAGGTTACTACATCCTAAAAACATACTTCGAATATTGGTTACCTTTGAAGTATCTAAACCAAGCAAGTTAATGTTTTTTAAATTGGTGCAACCTGAAAACATGCTCTCCATTATTGTTACTTTACTAGTATCTATTAAATTTAATTCTATTTCTTCTGCTCCTTGAAAATTACAAAATAGATATGAAAAAATGTTGGGACAGCTTATATATCCTTCACTATATACATATATTGTTCCTGCTTTTTCATCATAATATGCCATTATACTTCCATCACTTTTTGATGATAAATCTGTTGATTGTAATTTAAGCAAATCATCTTTTGTCATTCCATCAGGAAGTACACTATCTTGTAAAAAGATTACCTGTTTTACTTTTGTATCTACAACATTCCAAAAGTTTGTTTTATCACCTAATTCATCTCCTACCAATGTCTTTACCTTTGAATTAAATGATGTTCCGCTAACTAATGTACTCTCATTTAAATTCTTTAGTATCTCTATATTTTCATCTGTTACTCTTGCATAATAATCATCTATTAAACCTTTTAATACTCTTTTTACTTTTGAGTTCTCTATTAATAGAAGTCCACTCTTTAATCCTCTTCCATCATAGCTTATAAATATTTCTTTATCTCCTAGTACTATCTTTTTTCCATTATCAGTAATAGTATATAATCCATCTTTTACATTATTAAATACTTC
>CANQAT010000022.1 GCA_947588925.1 uncultured Bacilli bacterium
CTAAATATAATAACAGAGGCAAAGATAAAATCATTAAAGATAAGTACAAGTGAATATATAAGAGCAGTAAATACATCTTTAATAAATGAAGAAGTATTTAATAATGTAAAAGATGGATTATATACTATTACTGATAATGGTAAAAAAATAGTACTAGGAGATAAAGAGATATTTATAAACTATGATGGAAGAGGACTTAAAAGTGGACTTCTGTTAATAGAGAACTCAAAAGTAACAAGAGTACTAAAAGGCTTAATAGATGATTATTATGCAAGAGTAACAGATGAAGATATAGAGATGCTAAAAAACTTAAATGAGAGTACCTTAGTAGATGGAAATACTTTTAATACAAATATAAAAACACTAGTTGAAGATGAATTAGAGGATAAAACATATTTTAGAGATGTAGTAGATACAAAAGTAAAAAAGATAATATTCTTACAAGATAGTGTACTACCAGAAGGTTTAACGAAAGAGGAATTAGAAAAGTTTAAATATACAGATTTATCATCAAAGTCTGATGAAAGTATAAAAGGATATTATGATGATAAATCAGGGACAATCTATGTATATAGTGAAGGATATATAAGCTGTCCAACAAGTCTTTGGTGTATGTTTCAAAATTTTCAAGGAGCAGAGGAAATAGAACTAAATTTAATAGATACAGGTAAAACAACAAATATGGCAGGAATGTTTAGCACATGTAAGTCATTAAAGAATATTAATTTATTAGGATTAAATACTTCAAAGGTAACTAATATGGATGATTTATTTGCAAATTGTAGTAGTTTAACAGAACTTGATGTAAGTAGTTTTAATACATCAAATGTGACTGGCATGGGAGATTGGAATGGCGGAACATTTGCAAATTGTACCAATTTAAAAGAGATAAAAGGAATAGAAAACTTTGATACATCAAAAGTAGGAAACATGGATGGACTTTTTAAAGGGTGTAGTAGCTTAGAAAAACTAGATTTAAGTAATTTTAAATTTTCAAAATTATTATATACATCCAATATGTTTAATGGTTGTACAAATTTGAAAAGCGTATTATTTAGTAAAACTCTTAATACAGATCTATTGGTTCATATGTATAATATGTTTGCTGGTTGTAGTAATTTAGAAACAATTGACTTAAGCATGTTTAACACGAATAAAGTAACAAGAATGGATGGAATGTTTAGTGGGTGTACAAACTTAAAAGAAATAAATGGAATAGAAAAATTTAACACATCACAAGTAACAAGTATGAATGGTATGTTTAATAATTGTAGTAGCTTAACAGAGTTAGATGTAAGTCATTTTGATACATCTTTAGTAAATGATATGAGAGGTATGTTTACAAATTGTAGAAGTTTAACAGAATTAGATGTAAGTCACTTTAATACATCAAAAGTGATATACATGGGTTGGGGAGGAAGTGGAATGTTTCAAGGCTGTTCAAATTTAACGTCTTTAGATTTAAGTAGTTTTGATACTTCACTTGTAACTGTTACAGATGATATGTTTAATGGCTGTAGTAATTTAGAAGAATTAGATTTAACAAATTTTGACACACATGAAGTAATAGCATATACCCGAATGTTCATAGGTTGCCCTAATTTAAAGGCAATAAAAGTAACTAAATCTAAATGGAACGAAAATATTAAGGATGATAGAATAGTGTATTTCGATGATGAGGGTAATGAAGTAAATATATAAAATAAAACTGTAACAAGTTTTATTTTTTAGCACACATCTATTGACAGTGCCAATAAATAGTGCTATACTTATTTTAGCACTCAAGAAAAAGTAGTGCTAAAAAGCATTAAAACTTATATAATATATGGAGGTGATATATTGATAAGTAATAGAGAGGAAACTTTACTTAAATTAATAGTTGAGGATTACATTAAAAATGCACATCCAGTAAGTTCTAAGGCGCTCTGTTCAAAGATGAAATGTTCAAGTGCGACTATTAGAGCTGAGATGAACTATCTAGAAGAAGTAGGACTCTTAGAAAAAACTCATATATCATCTGGTAGAGTTCCAAGTGAAAAAGGATATAGGTACTATGTCGATAACATAATGAAACCAAAAGAGTTAAATGGGGAAGATATGTTAAAATTAGAGACTATAGTCGACAATAAATCCCTAGTACTCGATGATATAATTTTAAAAAGTATGGAGATTATATCAGAACTTACTCACTATACAACAATAGTTTTAGGTAAGAAATCTAGTGAAAACTTAGTTGAAAAAGTAGAGGTTATACCAATAGATAAAAATAACTTAGTTGCGATAGTTGTAACTAATAAGGGTCATGTAGAACATAAAGCTATCTACATTCCCGGAGATGTGGATGCTACCGAAATTAAACAGACAGTAGATTTAATAAATAAACTAATTGTTGGAACAAGTATAGATAGTGTGAGTGAAGTTTTGGAATATCAAGTAAAACCTATAATAGGTAAATATGTTCGCCAACACGAACTACTCTACAATGCTTTCTATAATGCATTTAGTGATTTTGCAACAGAGTCAGTTAAGATGAGTGGGACTAAAAATATACTAATGCAACCGGAATTTAATAATGCAGATAAGATAAGAGAAATACTTAGTAAGTTTGAGGATAAGGATATAGTAGAAAGTATTAAAGAAGAAGGTAACGGAATTAATATTTATATAGGTAGTGAGAATAACTTTGATGATGATGTAACTGTTATAAAGACTAAGTTTGTAGCAAATGGAGAAGAGGGAACAATTGCTTTAATAGGTCCAAAGAGAATGGAATATGAGCGTGTAATTACTCTTTTAAACTACATAAAAGAAAATATAGAAAAGAAATGA
The DNA here is from genome assembly GCA_947588925.1 of uncultured Bacilli bacterium. GTDB lineage: Bacteria > Bacillota_I > Bacilli_A > RF39 > UBA660 > UMGS1613. Next base: position 2,830 of record CANQAT010000022.1, read on the forward strand.
GGCTTTATGGAAGAGATAAAAAAAGATGAATGTACTTGCGAAGATTGCAAATGCGATGAAGAGTGTTGCTGTAATGAATGTGAATGTGACACTAAAGAAGATAAAAAACTAGATAAAAAAAAGAAAAAAGAAGAAAAGAATAAATATAAAGAAGAAATAGAAAAATTGAAACTCGAAAACAAGAAAAAAGAAGAAGAAGTTTTAATTGCTAAAGCAGATTTAATAAATTATCGTAAAAGAAAAGATGAGGAAGTTACTAAAATGCTTAAATTCTGTAACGAAGATTTGATTAAACAAATACTTCCAATAATGGATAATTTTGAAAGGGCTATTAAGTTAGATGATGATAACTTAGAAGATGAAGTTTCAAAATTCCTAGAAGGATTTAAGATGATTTACTGTAATATGCAAAATGTGATGGACAACTTTGAAGTTAGGCCAATAGATGGAGCTAATAAGCCATTTGACCCTGTATATCACAATGCGATTATGGTAGAGCAAAGAGAGGGCGTTGAGCCGGGTATGGTACTAGAAGTACTACAAAAAGGATATATCTATAAAGATAAAGTAATTAGACCAGCAATGGTTAAAGTTAGTGAATAGGAAAGGTGATAAATATGAGTAAAACAATAGGTATAGATCTAGGTACAACTAATAGTTGTGTAAGTGTTTATGAAGGTGGAGAGGCTAAAGTTATAGTTAACGCTGATGGAGATAGAACTACTCCTTCAGTAGTAGCCTTCAAAAAAGGAGATATTTTAGTAGGTAAAACTGCTAAACACCAATCAGTTACAAATCCTGATACAATATCTTCAATTAAAAGATTAATGGGTACAAATAAGAAAGTAAAAGCAAATGGAAAAGAGTATACTCCAGAAGAGATTAGTGCGATGATTTTGGGAGACTTAAAGAAGACTGCTGAAGCTTATTTAGGTGAAAAAGTTACTAGTGCGGTTATAACTGTTCCAGCATACTTTAATGATGCTCAAAGACAAGCTACTAAAAATGCAGGTAAGATTGCAGGACTTAATGTAGAAAGAATTATAAATGAGCCAACTGCTGCAGCTTTAGCATACGGTCTTGATAAACAAGATGAATCTCAAACAATTCTAGTATATGACCTTGGTGGAGGTACATTTGATGTATCTATACTAGAACTTGGTGATGGTGTATTTGAAGTTAAATCAACAAGTGGTAATAATAGACTTGGTGGAGATGACTTCGACCAAAAAATAATAGATTATATAATAGATGATATAAAGAAGGAACACGATATTGATTTAAGCGATAATAAGATGGCTTTACAAAGAATTAAAGAAGAGGCTGAAAAGGCTAAAAAGACTTTATCTAGTGTTACTTCAACAGAGATTAGTCTACCATTTATTACTGCTGATTTAAACTATGAAACAACTTTGACACGTGCTAAATTTGAAAGTTTAATTAGTGATTTAGTAGATTCTACACTAGAGCCAGTTAGAAAAGCATTAAAAGATGCTAAGTTAACTGCAAAAGATATAGATAAAGTAATATTAGTAGGTGGTTCTACACGTATACCATGTGTTCAAGAATTAGTTAAAAAAGAACTTGGAAAAGAACCATCAAAAGAAGTTAATCCAGATGAAGTAGTTGCTATGGGTGCTGCTATACAAGGTGGAGTTTTAACTGGAGAAGTAAACGATATAGTACTTCTTGATGTAACACCTCTATCTCTTGGTATAGAGACTTTAGGTGGAATTTGTACAGTATTAATTCCAAGAAATACAACTATTCCAACTAGTAAGTCACAAGTATTCTCAACTGCTGCTGATAACCAACCTGCTGTTGATATTCACATTTTACAAGGTGAAAGACAAATGGCTGCAGATAACAAGACACTTGGAAACTTCCAACTTACAAATATCCCACCAGCACCTCGTGGAGTACCTCAAATAGAAGTTACATTTGATATAGATGCAAACGGTATAGTAAACGTTAAAGCAAAAGATTTAGGAACTAAAAAGGAACAATCTATTACTATTACATCTTCAACTAACTTAAGTGATGATGAAATAGATAAGATGGTTAAAGAGGCTGAAGAAAACCGTGAAGCTGATGAAAAACGTAAGAATGAAGCAGACGCTAGAAATGAAGCAGAACAAATGATTTTTGCAACTGAAAAGGCTATTAAAGACTTAGGAGATAAAGTTGATTCTAAAGATAAAGAAAAGGCTGAAGAGCAAATCAAAGACTTAAAAGAAGCTTTAGAAAAAGATGACATTGATGATATTAAATCTAAGACTGAAAAATTAAATGAAACTGCTATGGCTCTTGCAACTAAAGTATACGAAGAAGCTGCAAAACAAGCACAAGAAGAAAATAAAGAAGAAACTGAAGATAAAGAGGACAAAAAGTCTAAAAAAGATAAAAAAGACGATGTAATGGATGCAGATTACGAAGAAAAATAAGAGAAGTTCTAGGTAACTAGAACTTCTTAGATTAAGGAGAGAATATGGAATATAATACTAGAGAAGAAGTACCTAATAAATTTAAATGGGATTTATCTAAGATGTATAAAGATAATAATGAAGTAGAATTAGATATAAAAAAAGTAAATGAACTAACCCCTAAAATACTTGACTTTAAAACTCATATAATGGATAGTAGTGATAGTTTATATGAATTTTTAAAACTAACAGAAAAACAGGATAGATTAATAAGTAAACTATATGTATATTCTAAAATGAGTTTTGATGTAGATACTAAAAATAACAAAAGTAAATCACTTATGATGAAAATAGAAAAATTAAGTGAATCATTAAGTGAAAAGTATTCATTTATAGAACCCGAGATGTTAGAAAGCTCTTATGATACAGTATTAAAATATATAGATGAAAATAGTAAACTTAAAGAATATAAATTCTACTTAGAACAGATATTTAGATATAAACCTCATTCATTAAAACTAAATGAAGAAGAAATATTCACAAAAGCGCTCAATTCATTTGGTAACTGTGCGGAGGCATTTAATAGTATAAATAATGCTGATATAGACTTAGGTTATGTAAAAAATGAAAAAGGAGAAAGTGTAAAACTAACATCAAGTAATTATATAACCTTCATGAAAAGTAAAGATAGAACTGTTAGAGAGTCTGCTTTTCATGCCATGTATAATTACTATAAAAAGTTAAAAAATACACTATCTTCACTTCTTGTAGGTGAGATTAAGGAATCCGCTTTTGTAACAAATGTAAAGAGATTTAAATCAACTCTAGAGAGAAGTTTATTTGACGATGATATAAGTATTGATGTATATAAAAATTTAATAGATACAGTACATAAAAATATGAATCTAATATATGAATATATGGATTTAAGAGCAAAAATACTTGGACTTGATAAACTCCATATGTATGATATTTATGTAGATTTAGTAGAGTCTAATAACGATTCCATACCTTTTGAAAAGGGAAAAGATATTCTTTTTGAGGCTTTAAAACCTTTAGGAGATAAATATTTAGAAGATTTAAATAAAGCATTTGATGAAAAATGGATAGATATATACCCATCAAGTGGTAAAAAATCAGGTGCGTACTCTTGGGGTTGTTATGATTCTTGTCCATATTTACTCCTTAATTATAATGATACTAATGATTCAGTTAGTACTATGGGTCATGAGTTAGGACACTCAATGCACTCATACTACTCACATAAAAACCAAAACTATGTAGATTCTAACTATCCTATATTTTTAGCAGAGATTGCATCTACTGTAAACGAGGTTATAATAAATGATTATATGTATAAAAATGCAAAAACTAAGGAAGATAAAATATTTTATTTAACTGAGTTTTTAGATACTGTTAGAACTACTATATATAGACAAACTATGTTTGCAGAATTCGAAATGTTAATGCACGAAAAAGAACAAGAAGGAATACCTTTAACAGAAGAGGAAATATCAAACACATACTATGAATTAAATAAACTATATTATGGAGATAGTGTTATTAGTGATGAAGATATTAAATATGAATGGTCAAGAATTCCTCACTTTTATACACCATTTTATGTGTATAAGTACGCAACTGGACTATCAAGTGCGCTTTCGATAGCTAGTCGTATATTAAAAGGTGACACTAAAACACGTGATTCATATTTAGAGTTTTTAAGTAGTGGCGGGAAGGATTATCCACTTAATATTCTTAAGAAAGTGGGAGTTGATATGACTACTCCAAAACCAATTGAAGAAGCCTTAGGAATGTTTAAAGAAAAATTAGATGAACTAAAAAAGTTAGTATAATATTAATAAAAAAAGAAATGAAACCGTGACAAATTGTCACGCTTTGAAATCAAAAATATTAGATAGTATAAATTATAATACCAACATTGTAGATATAGAAGTATTCATTACAATGTTAAAAAGAGCTTAAAATAAGGGGGAAGTATGAATCAAGATAAGATGTATTTAATAAATAAAATATTTAACAATGAAACAATTAGAACCGTATGGGATAAAGAAAGTGAAAAATATTATATTAGTGTTGTAGATATAGTAGGAGTTGTATCAGAAAGCAAGGATAAACAATCATACTGGAGAAAGTTGAAACAACGACTAAAAGATGAAGGAAATGAAACGGTGACAAATTGTCACCAGTTGAAACTTAAAGCTAATGATGGTAAATATCGTTTAACTGATGTTGTAGATATAGAAGGTATGTTTAGAATAATAGAATCAATTCCAAGTAAAAATGCAGAACCTATAAAACAATGGTTAGCGAAATTAGGTAGTGAAAGGATTGATGAAGTATTTGACCCATCACTAGCTGTTAAACGAGGTATTGACATTTATAGAGCAAAAGGGTATGATGAAACATGGATTCAAAAACGTATCAAAGGTATTCAGGATAGAAAAAAATTAACCGATGTTTGGAAAGATAATGGCATAACAGAGGCTAAAGAATATGCAATCTTAACAAATGAAATATACCGTGAATGGTCAGGTATGAAGGCAAGTGAATACAAGGCATTTAAGGGTCTTAGAAAAGAATCACTAAGAGATAATATGACTGATATGGAAGTGGCTCTTACTGATTTAGGCGAGATTGCAACAAGAGAACTTGCTAAAAAGCATAAACCTTATGGTTTAGAACAAAATAAAAAAATTGCTCAAATGGGTGGACATGCGGCTAAAGTAGCAAAAGATGATATAGAAAAAAATTTAGGCGAACGAGTAATAACTAAAGAAAATATGCTAAATTATGAATATGTTGATGATAAAGACAAATTAGAAAATAAGAAGGAGAATGTTGTATGAATAAAAGAGATTATTATGAGGTATTAGGAGTATCTAAAGACGCAGATCAAAATGAAATAAAAAGTGCCTTTAGAAAATTAGCTAAGAAGTACCACCCCGACGTATCAAAGGAGCCTGACGCACAGGAAAAATTTAAGGAAGCGCAAGAAGCATACGCTGTTTTAAGTGACGAGACCAAAAGAAAACAGTATGACCAATATGGACATGCCGCATTTGATCAGATGAATGGTGGGGCTGGATTTGATTTTTCAGACTTCGATTTCAGTGATATATTCAGTGAGATATTCGGAGATTCATTTGGAGGAGCATTCTCAAGATTTTCTAACTTTGGTAATTTTGGTGGAAGAAGCGGTAAGGCACGTCCTACAAGAGGCTCTGATAGAATAATGAGAGTTGACTTGGACTTCTTGGAGGCAGTAAATGGTTGTAAAAAGAATATAAACTTAGATGTATACGAAGAGTGCGATGAGTGCGATGGTAAAGGTGGAAAAGGAGAAAAGACTTGTCCAACTTGTCATGGACAGGGTACTGTTACTAGTGAACAAAATACACTTTTTGGTACATTTATGACTAGAACTACTTGTCATACTTGTAAAGGTTCAGGATACACTTTTGACTCTACTTGTTCAAGGTGTAAAGGAACTGGTAAGGTAAGAGAAAATAAAGACTTAGAAGTTAAAATACCTGCTGGAGTTGATACGGGAACACGTCTTAGACTTGCTGGAAAAGGTGATAGTGGCTCAAATGGAGGTCCTAATGGAGACTTGTATTTAGAGTTTAGAGTTAAGGAACACCCTTTATTTGAAAGAGATGGTAACGATGTATACCTAGAACTTCCAATAACTATTACTGACGCAGTACTTGGATGTAAAAAAGAGATACCTACACTTTATGGAAACGTTAAACTTTCTATAGATTCAGGTGCGCAAACAGGGGATAAACATAGATTAAAAGGTAAAGGTATTGAAGATGTAAGGACCGGTTCTAAAGGAAATATGTACGTAGTAATAAACGTAGTAATACCTGATAAATTAGATAAAAAACAGAAAAAGTTGTTTGAAGAACTAAGTGAAACCGATCTAAAAACAAGTGAATTTAAGAAAATAGAGGACTACTTGAAGAAAAACAAGTAGTTTTTTAACAAAATTTCAAAAAAATTAACAAAAATTGTTGCAATCCCCCTTTTAATATGATAATATTAAATTGTAAGCAAGATAGCTTATTAAATTAGATAGGGAGGTAGTCTATAATGACTAAAACAGATTTAGTAAATTATATCGCTGAAGAAGCAAACTTAACAAAAGCTGACGCTACTCGTGCACTTGATGCATTTATGGGTGGAGTTACAGCTGGATTAAAAAAGGAAGGAAAAGTAACTTTAACTGGATTCTTTACTTTCTCTGCAGAAAAGAAAGCTGCTAAAGAAGGACGTAATCCAAGAACAGGTGAAACTGTTAAAATACCTGCAAGAGTTGCAGTTAAAGGTAAAGCTGGATCTAAATTAAAAGAAGCATTAAACTAATGCTTTTTTCTTTGCTAAAATGAAATTGTTTGGTATAATATATATAGATTAAATTAAAACTTAAGAATAAAATATACAGGTGATAAAATGAATTCAACAATGCTTAATGTACTTAAAAAAATAACTGATAAAGGGTTTAAGGCGTACTTAGTAGGTGGATATCCTAGAGACTTATATATGGGTAAAGATAGTTTAGATTATGATATTTGTACGAACGCTACTCCAAAAGAATTAAAAAATATATTTGGTTCTTTGGTACTTAAAGCAGAGCAGTATGGTTCTGTAACTTTAATATATAATAATAAAAGGTTTGAAATAACTACTTTTAGAAGAGATATAAAGTATTTAAACAATAGAAAGCCAATAGAAATAGAGTATATAGAAAGTCTCGAAGAAGACTTAAAAAGAAGAGATTTTACTATGAATACAATGTGTATAGATTCTACTGGTAATTTAATAGATTTATTAAACGGTAAAAAAGATATCGACAGTAGAATAATTAAAACAGTAGGTAATGCGGATTTAAAAATATATGAGGATTCTCTTAGAATCCTTAGAGCAATAAGGTTTGCAACAGTACTAGACTTTGAACTCGATGATGATTTAAAGAAAGCTATTGTAAAGCACAAAGGATTACTAAATAACTTATCATACTTTAGAAAAAAGGAAGAGTTAGATAAAATATTTTCTAGTCCTAATAGAATTAAGGGTATTAACCTAATAAAAGAATTAGGTTTAGCAGAAAACCTAGAACTATCTAATATAGAAAAATTAGTCCCTACGACATATCTAATAGGAATATGGGCACAGTTAGATGTACTTAATATATATACATTTAATAGCGCAGAAAAGGAGTCTATTATAAAGATAAATGAACTTTTAAATAAAGATATATTAGATTATAACAATTTATATAATTACGGACTTTATATATCGACTATTGTAGGAGAGATTAAAGGAATAGATAAGAAAATAATAAATGAAAGATATAATAATTTATATATACACAATAAAACTGATATAAAGGTAGAGGCTAAAGAAATATGTGAAATTCTAAATAAAAAACCCGGTAAATTTTTAAAAGATATATTTAATGATTTAGAGTATAAACTAGTAAATAAAATTTTGCCTAATGATAAAGAAACTTTGTGTAAATATATTTTAGAAAACAATTAAAACGTATTTGAAATATTACGTTTTTTTGGTATAATGAAAAAGGTGGTTTTATTTATGAAACAGGAAAATATCAGGAATTTTTCCATAATTGCTCATATAGATCATGGTAAAAGTACTCTAGCTGATAGAATACTTGATATTACAGGAGCTGTTGATGAAAGAGAAAAACAAGAGCAACTACTCGATAATATGGATATAGAAAGAGAACGTGGAATAACTATTAAGTTAAATACTGTTCAGCTAAGTTATAGATACAAAAATGAAGATTACATACTTCATTTAATAGACACGCCGGGGCATGTAGACTTTACTTATGAGGTATCACGTAGTCTTGCTGCTTGTGAAGGTGCCATACTTGTAGTTGACGCAGCTCAGGGTATAGAAGCGCAGACACTTGCTAATTTATATCTTGCTATGGAAAATGATTTAACTATAATTCCTGTCATAAATAAAATAGACTTGCCTAATGCGGATATAGATAAAGTAAAAAAAGAACTTATGAACACTTTGGGGTTTAAAGAAGAAGAAATAATTTTATGTAGTGCGAAAAACGGCATAGGTATAAAGGAATTAGTTGAAGCTATAATAGATAGAATTCCTTCTCCAAAGGGTAATATAGATGATGAATTGCAGGCATTAATCTTTGATAGTTACTTTGATTCTTATAGAGGTATTGTCACTTTAGTTAGAGTAGTAAATGGTAAAGTTAAAGTAGGGGACAAAATAAAAATGCTTGCAACTAATAGCGTATATGATGTAGTTGAAATTGGAGTACATACACCTAAGAAAAAAGAAAAACAAGAACTAATTGCAGGTGAGGTTGGATATATATGCGCAAGTATAAAGAAAATTGAGGATGTAAAAGTAGGAGATACTATTACTTTAGCTAGTAGTAATAAGTCAGCTCTTCCGGGATATAAACCTATGCAACCTATGGTGTTTTGTGGACTTTATCCAATAGAATCCAGTAAATTTGACGCATTAAAAGAGGCCTTAGAAAAATTAAAATTAAACGACGCTTCACTAGAGTTTGAACCTGAAACTTCGGAAGCGCTCGGTTTTGGATTTAGATGTGGCTTTTTAGGATTATTACACATGGATATAATAGAAGAGAGAATCGAAAGAGAGTTTAATATAGATTTAATAGCTACATCTCCATCAGTTGTATATGAAGTAGAACTTACTGATAGAAGTACCATGTATGTGGATAGTCCATCTAAAATGCCAGAAAGGCAAAGGATAAGTGTGATTAAAGAACCATTTATAAAGACTAATATATTTGTCCCAAGTGAATATATAGGACCTATTATGGAGTTATGTCAAAATAAAAGAGGAAGTTATATATCTTTAGAGTATATAGATCAGACAAGAGTTAATATACACTATGAAATACCTCTATCTGAAATAGTATATGATTTCTTTGATAAGTTAAAAAGTTACACCAAGGGTTATGCCTCATTTGACTATGAATTAATAGGTTATAAACCTAGTAATTTAGTTAAGATGGATATACTTTTAAATGGAAAAATAGTAGACGCACTAAGTTTAATTGTGCATAAAGATTTTGCTTATAATAGAGGTAAGGCAATAGTTGAAAACTTAAGAAAATTAATACCTAGACAACAATTTGAAATACCAATACAAGCAGTAATTGGTACAAAAGCAATTGCAAGAAGTGATATTAAAGCAGTTAGAAAAAATGTTTTGGCTAAGTGCTACGGAGGAGATGTATCACGTAAAAGAAAGCTTTTGGAAAAACAAAAAGAAGGTAAAAAGAGAATGAAAATGGTTGGTAGCGTGGAAGTGCCAGAAGAGGCTTTTCTAGCAGTACTTAGTATGGAAGAGGAGTAGATTTTATGTTAAGTGAAGAACAAATACAAGAAAAATTAGAAAATGTAAGAATATGTGTTGAGGCATTTTTAGGCGAAAAGGATGAAAATGGAATTTTCAATTCAAATAATAAGACAATCTATGATGTAGAAAGAGAAACTAAAATACCTCATTCAAGTGTTCAAAGGTATTTGCACGCCTATAATTATATAAAAAAACTTTTTCCAGATGATTACGTACTTAGAATTGCTATAATAGAATCTAGACTTGATAAAAATAAAGTTGAAGGAAATAGAAAAGGTGGAGTTAATTTTGCTATAAATAATGAAGCTACCAAGGATGAAAATGGACAATTTACAGGTTCTAAAAAAAGATAAAAATAGAATGAATTTGGTTGGTAGTATCAAATAGACTACTAGCAGTACTTAGTAGGGAGGATAACAATGAATAAAAATTATAATAACAGTACGTATTTATTTGTAGGGAAAATGGCTTTAGAATTTAGGCTATCTTTAAACAATGTTTGTAAACTTTTAGGATGGGAACAGACCGAGGAAAATGGGATTAAATTTTATACTATAATAGAAAAACTTATTGGTTCGAATAGTGAATTATTAGCAAAATATAAATATTTATTTTTCGTTGAAACATGTAGTGAAAGTGAAAAAGCGTCTAGAATTGAATATATGACCGCACTTAATTTTTTAAATAGATATAAAAAAGCTACAAAAGATAACGATATGGTATTAATAGAAAAGTTAAATAGTGAATTAGAAAGAACTGAAATTAATTTTAAAAATACACTTTTAAAATTAAAAGAGTCTAAATTAGATAACGAAGATATTGTCGCGATTTCAAAATATAGGGTAAAAAATGCTATAGCTAGAGAACCTTTGTGTCAAATATATGGTATAGGAATTAGAGCTTTAATAAATGGTGAAAAAAATTTACAATCTAACATTCTAAAAGAAAAGATAGAGACTTTATCAACTTATTTGTCAAGTGTATATTTACATTCAAAAAGATGATAAAATCAGTTTATATACATATACCATTTTGTGACACTATATGCTCTTACTGTGACTTTTGTAAGTTTATAAAAAATGATAAATGGATAGATAATTATTTAAATGAATTAGAGTGTGAGATAAAATCTAAATATAAAGGAGAAGTGCTTGATACTATTTATATTGGTGGAGGTACTCCAAGTTGTCTTAGTGTAGTTGAATTGAATAAACTATTTAACATAATAAAACTATTTAAAGTTAGTAATTCACTTGAATTTACATTTGAGTGTAATATAGAAAGCATAGACTTTGAAAAGTTAAAGTTTCTATATAAAAACGGAGTAAATAGACTTAGTATCGGGATAGAGACATTTAACGATAAATTCTTAAAGTTTTTAAATAGAAATCATACTAAAAAAGATGTTATAACTAAAATAAACATGGCAAAAAGTATTGGATTTAAAAATATAAATATAGATTTAATGTATGCTTTTCCTAATCAAACATTAAGTGATTTAAATAGTGATTTAGATGAATTTTTAAATCTTGATATAAACCATATATCTATATATTCTTTAATGATTGAGCCTAATACTAAACTATTTATAGACGGTATTAAGAATATAGATGAAGAAATAGACTTTGATATGTATCAACTTATATGTGATAAATTAAATAGTAATGGTTATAAACACTATGAGATAAGTAATTATTCTAAAGATGGATATGAGTCCTTACATAATTTAACTTACTGGAATAATTTAGAATATTATGGATTTGGTGTTGGAGCCTCTGGTTATGTAGATGGTGTTAGATACGACAATACTAAAAGTTTAAACAGGTATTTAAAAAAAGAATACATAAGTGAATCACATAAAGTATCAAAAAAAGAACAAATAGAAAATGAATTTATATTGGGATTTAGAAAGATTAATGGTATAAATAAAAAAGACTTTAAGTCTAAATATAACATTGATATTAAAGATATAGAAGTTGTAAATAAATTACTTAAAAGTAAAAAGTTATTAGAAAACGAAGATTATTTATATATAAATCCAGAATATATATATGTTTCAAATGATATACTAGTAGAGTTTATAGACTACTAGTTTTTATATACAAAAAGAAACTGCCCCCTGAGCAGTTTCTATAAAAGAATAAAAAGGGGTTGGCTAGTGTGATACTAGCACCAATTCGCCTAATTTCGAACTGGTACTGTATATACTAATCTAAAATGTTTTATTTGTCAAGTATTTTTTATAAAAAAAATTAAAAAAGTTGTATTTTTAATAAAAAATAAACTAAATATGATATAATTATAGAGGTGATAAAATGGCAGAGAAAATAGTAAATACAATAGTAACAAGTTTAGGTTCGCTTATATCAATACCATTTATGAAAGAGATAATAGTATTTCTAATATCTTTATGTCCAATACTAGAACTTAGAGGTGGACTTATTGCTGCATCTTTATTCGATATGAATCCAGTAATAAGCTATATAATATGTATTATAGGTAATATACTCCCAATACCTTTTATATTGTGGTTAATAAACAAAATACTAAATCGTATGAGAAATAGTAAAGGTAAAAGATTAAAAGGAATTGCTAAATGGTTAGATAAAAAAGTAGATAAACATAAAGGACAAATAGAAAAATTTGGTTATTTAGGTTTAGTACTTTTTGTAGGTATACCACTTCCAGGTACTGGAGCGTGGACAGGATGCTTAATTGCAAGTGTGCTTGAAATGGATAAAAAGAAATCATTCTTAGCCGCTCTTGCAGGAGTTTTTATAGCTTCCATTATAATGATGATTTTATCTTTTGGACTTTTATCAAAGATAGTATAGGTGAAGTATGGAGATAAGTGCTTTAAAGGGAATTGGCCCTAAAACAGAAAAAATACTTAATTCAGCTGGGATAATCGTTGTTGATGATTTAATTAGTTATTATCCTTTTAGGTATGATGTAATAAAAAGAAGTAATGTAAATGAACTAATTGATGGGGATAAAATTATAATAGATGGTATATCTGAAAATAAACCTAGCGTATTTTTCTTTAATAAGAAAATGAATAAAATGTCATTTAAGTTTAATACAGGTAGAAATCTATTTAATGTCGTTATATTTAATAGAGGATATTTAAAAAATAGAATAGATGCAGGAACTAAATTAACTTTAATAGGAAAACTAGATAAACTTCATAATACAATAGTTGCTAGTGAAATAAGATTTGGACTTCTTCCGAGTGTTCCAATAATTGAACCAATATATCATCAAATAGGAAGTATTACTAGCAATCAGATAAGGACTATTATAAATAGTATAAATGAGTTTAATGTAGAGGAATATGTACCTAACTACTTAAAAGAAAAATATAAACTAATAGATAAAAAGGATGCAGTAGTAACTATACACAGTCCAAGAAATGAATTAGAGTTAAAAAAAAGTTTAGCATATCTAAAATATGAAGAGTTATTCTTGTTTATGCTTAGAATGAATAGTTTAAGATTAAATAAGAAAAATAAGATAGGATTAAAAAGAGATGTAGAAAGAAGTCTTTTAGATAGTTTTATAGATAAACTTCCCTTTAAATTAACTGCCGACCAAATAAAAAGTGTGGATGAAATATTTAATGATTTAAATAGTCCAAATAGAATGAATAGACTTATCCAAGGGGATGTTGGGAGTGGTAAAACTATTGTTGCAGTAATTGCTTTATATATAAACTATTTAAGTGGATATCAAGGAGCTTTAATGGCACCTACAGAAGTTTTAGCGTATCAACACTTATCAAATCTAAAGAAATTATTTAATGACTTTAATATTAATATAGAGATATTATCAGGTAGTTTAAAGCAAAAAGAGAAAAAAGAAATATATAAAAGATTACAAAATAAAGAAATAGATATAATAATAGGTACTCATGCACTATTTAGTGAAGATGTAGTTTATAATAACTTAGGATTAGTTATAACAGATGAGCAACACCGCTTTGGCGTTAATCAAAGAAGTAATTTAAAAAATAAAGGTATTACTCCTGATATACTTTATTTGAGTGCGACACCAATACCTAGAACTTATGCACTTACTATTTATGGAGATATGGATGTATCTAGTATTAAGACTATGCCAAGTGGTAGAAAAGAGATTATCACTTATTTAAAGACAAATAAAGAGATTAAAGATGTTTTAGAGTTGATGTATCAAGAGATTAAGTGTAAACACCAAATATATGTAATCGCACCACTTATCGAGGAATCTGATAAGATAGACTTAGAAAATGTAAATAAGCTTGAAGAGAAAATGACAAGTGCATTTGGTAAAGTGTGTAAAATAGGTGTAATGCATGGCAAGATGGATACTAAAGAAAAAGATAAGGTAATGGAAGAGTTTAAAAAAGGTAATATTTCTATACTTATAAGTACAACTGTTATAGAAGTTGGTGTTGATGTAGCAAATGCTACTATGATGGTTATATTTGACGCGTATAGATTTGGTCTTTCGCAGTTGCACCAATTAAGAGGTAGAGTAGGTAGAAATGATGTTCAAAGTTACTGTGTACTTATAAGTGATAGAGAAGCTAATAGACTTGATGTAATGACTAAGACTAATGATGGATTTAAGATAAGTGAAGAAGATTTTAAATTAAGAGGTAGTGGGGATTTATTTGGAGTAAGACAGAGTGGAGACATGAGTTTTAAACTTGCTGATTTTAGAAATGATTATAATATATTACTAAAGGCTAAAGAGGATACTTTAGACTTGATAGAATCTAAAAAAATAGATGAGTATCCTAAACTTGTTAAACTGTTAAATGACTCATCAAATTTAGATTAGTACTTGACTATTTGTTAAAAATACTTTATACTTATAGTGGTATGGTAACATACCGAGTGTTCTTTACGATATTTATGTGAAGGACACACAACCAAAACCCCCTGAAGGAGCACGATACAATGTGCTCCACTTTTTTTGCCCTTTATTTATAAGGGTTTGTAGCATTTCATATTTTTGAAATATGTCTTTATGTAACAGTTATGTAACAATTTTAGGCATTTTTCAAATTTTAAACATAAAAAAATAAGGAACTTGGCATATATCCAAATTCCTTATTTCTATTATAAACTCATTTCAAAGTCATCTTTATTATCTTTATAATCATTTGATTTATCGCACTCAATATTTTTTTCTCTCGTATCATTTAATTTATCAATAAGACCAATGATATTGTCTAGTTTATTCTTAAACATGTGAGAGTAAGTATTTAATGTTTCATCAATTTTAGAGTGTCCTAAATATTTAGCAACAAGTGTTATGTCTGCACCATTATTGATAAGTAATGAAGCACAGGAGTGTCTAAAATCGTGGATTCTAATAACTTTAACACCTGCCTCTTTACATTTATTATTTTTTCTTCTTCTAATAACATCATCTCCAAGTGGGGTAGAATTACCAAATATAAACCAATCCTCTTGAAAATTAGTATAGCCCATAGCACTTTCCTTTAATTCTTTTAAATCGTTTACTAATTCTTTTGGTATAGGTAGTGTTCTATTACTTGTTAGAGTTTTAGGACTTGTGATAGTGTATTTTTTTCTATTTACATTATCGTTAAGTCCTTTATTTATTCTAATTGTATTGTTTGTAAAATTGATGTCATTCCAATTCAATGCTCGTGCTTCTCCTTTACGAAGTCCACAAAAATATAAAGTTTTAAATAAACATTTGAAAGTTAAGTCATCTTCTTTATCAATAAATTTACTGAATTCATCATAAGTCCAAAATTCCATTTCTTTTTTGATTTCGTTTGGATCAGTAAAGTTTGTCATTTTAGGGTATATTTGATTAAAATTTAAACCATACCATTTTGTACCAAAATTCATAATCGTTTTTAAAAACTTGTAAATATAGTTTCTAGTTCTATTTGATAAAGGATATTCCAAAATTTTCTTTCGCCACATTTCATAATGTTGTAAACTAAAATCTTTTACTTTGATATTATCTAAAAGAGACATATATCGCATTCTATCTTTATAGGTATTTAAAGTAGTCTCTTTAACTTTATCTTTTTGATATTCATAAAAGGCAAGATACAATTCTTTAAAAGTCATATTGTTATCAGGTCTATATTTATCTAATTCTAAAAGGAAAATCCTTTCAGCCTCTTGAGCTTCTGGCTTAGTTTTAAATAACTTTGATTGATATTGCTTTGTTTTACCATCTAAATCTTTATATCGTACATGGAAATTCCATTTACGACCATCTTTAGTCCATTTTTTTGGATCTAATCTACTAACTGACATAATATCACAACCTTTCCATTTCTACTTCATTTTTGCTAGTATTTTCTAAATTAAAAAGAACATTTTTGTGTTCTTCTAAAGCCATTGTATGGTATTTTATACTTTTTTTATCATCTCTAGCTTTATCTTCTTTGAGTGATAATTCTAGTGATTTGATTATCAATTTTTCTTTTTCAATAGTAGTGTTTTTATCAATAATAACTTCCATCATATAAATGCTCCTTTCTATATTCCAATTTCATAGTCATCTTTGTCTTTATCATTGTTTTTGTTATAGTAACCATAGTTAATTGCATCAGCAATATCTTCATAATCTTCTAAACGTTCTTTAGGTTTATCTCTACCTAGAACCTTGTCTATTGCTTTGCACATTTTTTTAAATAGATTTTTCCATTTCTCAACTTCTTTTTCAAACTTGATTTTCATACTATCAATAGTATTATTCAAAATATCTACTAATTCGCTTAATCTACCTATTTCTTGCTTTTGTTCATTGATAGTAGATTTTTGCTCTTTAATGATTTTATTTTTTTTGATTAGTTCGCTGTTATTTTTAAAAGTATTATTTTCCTTTGTTAACTTATCAATCATCAAGTCTTTGTTATTATTATCAGTAGATAGAATAGTCACTTTATTCTCTAAACCTTTGGTATATTCTATGATTTTAGATACATCATCTTCCTTATAGCCACCAAGTTTTCTTTTTACAGGATTTAGTAAATCTTTATCAACCTCTTTTTCTAGGTTTTTAAGCCCATTTTTGGAGTTTTCAATTATTTGTAGGGTATTTTCCTTTTCTTGATTTA
>CANQAT010000023.1 GCA_947588925.1 uncultured Bacilli bacterium
ATATCTTCCATAATCTTATCTCCGTTACATAACTTTTTTACTTCTTCTTTGCTTTCCGCTCCAAATAGTCCTAAAAATTTTGTCTTACTATCTAGCTTGTCTACGTCTTTATTATAACATGCTTTTTTGAAATATGGAATATCTATTCTTATTATTTCTATCATATCTGTGATTAATTAGTGATTTTGTCTCATTTTTTAAAATGAATAATTAGTAATTTTGTCCTATTTCTATTCTATTTTTTATTCAGTCAATAATTAGTGAAAATGTCTCATATAAAATTTAGATAATTTATACTAGATTTTATATGATTTTTTCCAAGGATGATTTGCTGGAGGTATATATTTTTTTACCTCTTTTTCTTTTTTATTATCTTTTTCTTTTTTCATCGTTTTATCTCTATTTTCTACTTCCATTAATTGATAATATTTATCCTCTATTTGACACCAATATTCTCCATTGTAAGTTATTATAAATAAACATTTTGTATGATTCATAAATGCCATTACTTCACCTGTTCTTGGATTTATTGGAATATAATATTTTTTATCATATTTTATTGATGACGCATTATCTATTATTCTATTATATTTTTCTGATATTATTAAATTTAATTCTTCTTCTGTATAATTATTTGCTTTCATTCTTGAGGTTTTGTTATTAATTTCATATGAAAACTTTTTATTCATTTTAGGTATAAATATTTTGTTTAAATATTCATTTGCTTCTTCTATTTTTTCTATTCCTTCGTGCCTTAATTCGGCTATTAATCTATTTTTAAATGTTGCGTTTTCTCTTTCTACATTTGCTTTAGATGTGGATACACTTGTTGTTATTAATTTTATTCCTAACATATTACATATTGTTCCAAATTGAGTCGTATCTACTTTATTCTTTTGATTTGAAAATGAATTTCGATTATCTGTTTTTATTTTTTCTGGAATGCCATAATTAACTATTATATTATATAATAATACAAAATAACCTTTTGTTATTTCTTCATATTCAAACCATCCAAATAATACCTTTTTTGTACCTTTATCTACTGCCAAATGTAAGGCTGAGGCTATTCCTCCAAACCATATTTTAAAGCAAGCATCCATTTGTATTTCTTGACCAAATGCATAATTATTACTTGGCCTTCTTATATGCGCTTTTTCTACTTCTATCATTCTAGACTTAAATAATTCTATTTTTTCTTCTTCTACTTTTTCTTCACCATTAATAGCTTTGTTAATTTTTTCATTATATATTTTAATTGTTTCTTTATGTGCGATTGGTGAGATAATGTCATCGTTTTTAAATGCCTTAAGAATAACATCATATGAAACATCATATTTATTTTCTATTTCTTCATAAAAGGCTACTATATTATAATCAAAGTATTCAGTCAAATATAAATCTTCTAATTCTTCTATTATTTTTTTACTTATTTTATTCTTATTTGATTTTCCTTTATTTTTATGTATAAATCCTTGTTCTCCTTGCTCTTTATACTTATTTATTAACCTATTTATATTTCTTCTAGATTGATTTAAAATTACTATTGCTTCCTTTACTTTTATTTCATTGTTTAAGATCCTTTTTATTGTTTCTAATTCTAACATTTGTTTTTTATTCATTTTTACTACCTCGTTTCTATACCCATATGGTATAGAACTACTATAGCAAAAAAATGAGACATTTTTATTAATTATTCATTTATTAATTTTTGATTTTGTCCTATTAAAATAATAGGACATTTTATCTAATTATTACTTCTTCAAAAATAGGACATTTTTACTAATTAATCACAATCTATTCTTATTATTTCTATCATATCTGTTAGTCTTTTATGTGTCTCTTCTTCATATAATGCATATCTTTCTATTGCTTTTTCATGTTTTCCACCATAATCTAAGTTTATTTGTATATGTCTATTTATTTTCCCTAATATTCTTTTAGGGGCTAGATCCATACTCATATTCCTACATAAGTAATATACATTTCTTTCTATTAAGGTTTGCGTTACATCTGTATTTACTTCTACATTTATTTTTGTACAGTCTTCTAATTCAACTACCAAATCTACTCTTACATCTCTATCTTTGTAGGGTCTGCCTACTAGTTCATTGTTAAGTATCTTAACATTCTTTGGAACTATACCTAATACTTCTTTTAAAAGTTTTTTTATAGGTATTAGATCCTCCTCATTTGCAAAGACCTTCTTAAACATTAGGTCAAACTTCAAAGGTATAAACGTTTTTGTTTCTTCTTCTACCATATATATACTCCTTTCTAAATTTCTTTTTATTCTTTCACTACCAAACTACTCATCCTAAACTAAAAATGATATATATCACCTCCTATATATATCATTCTACAAAACTTTCGAATTTCCTTTTTTTTTACGCAAAAAGTTTAAAAAAAATGAAAATTTCACAAAAAATACACAAAATTTTCACAAATCTTTCACATTTCTAACAGGCTTATACATCGTTTTAAAAGCAAAAAAATTAGGTTTCCCTAATTTTTAATCCCAATAATTAATCATTGATTTGTGCAACGACTTTACGTATCCATAACTAAAGTTATCTAAAGTATTTATATCAAGTGGTGGAAGATATAAGTCATCGCCTTTTGTTTTTTTGACACAATCACTAATGTCATTTATACTATACTTACTAAGTAATTCTAAAAACAATTTATACTTTTTCAATTCTTTTAATTTTGGATTTGCATTTTTACTAAAGCCAAATGATACTGCAAAAAGTGCAATAGATAAATTTATAAAGCTTTCATCTATATATCCTTTAGCTGAAGCTATTAAAATTAATATAGAAAAGATTTTCCCAAGCGAACAAGAATGTTTAATAAGTTCTAATTTATCTGTGTCCATTTTTTCTTGTCTTTCCAATGCTTGAGTTATCATTAATTGTTTTAATCTTTCAATTTCATTATTATCTTCACAATAATATTCATCTGTCGAACCATCTAAGTATGTAACAACACATTTCCCATTTTCTAAATAAATATCTTGTATAACTTTAGATAAATCTGCTCCATCATATGTAAATGTCATATTATTCCCCCTTGCTTGGTATTATATAACAAATTATAATTATTGTAAAGTTCTATTTAAAACTCCATTTAATAAATTACTTAAAGCTTTATTTCCACTTTCTGTTAGGTGTACCCTATCTGCCATTAAGAAATCATCATAAATTTTTATTTGCTCATAAAAATTTATAATTGTAACATTTTCATAATTGAAATTTAACAAAAAGTCACTATCTTTATTTACATATAAAATATAAATTTCTCTATCACCACACATATTAATCAATTCTAAATAGTCATCCTTAGTTACTCTAAATTTACTATCAAATGCAAATACAATTCTTTTAGTTAATGATTTATCTTCTTTTATTTTTTCTTTTACTGTATCTATATCTAATTTATCATTTATAATAAATCTTGCATTTTTAAAAGGTTCTTTTAAATAATTAAATGAATTTACTAATATATCATTGCCAAAAAATGTTATCTTATTATTTAATTCATTTTCGTGATTTGAAATTATTTCCTGTTTCTTTTTGTTATACTCATCTAAATATACTTTATATATTTCATCATAAATAGTATTAGCATATACTTCTTTACCTTTATCAGTTAAATGTATTCCATCTGCAATAAAGTATTCTTTATGATTTTTAGAAATATTATTCCAATCTATAATATATAAATTATCATATTCTTTAGCTAAATCATTTAATCTTTCATTAATATTAGGATAATTTGTCGTATTTATCCAAAAAATTTTACGATCATCACATATTTTAATAATATCCCTTTTGCACGCCATATCGCAATCCCCATTAGCGCCCAAATTTAATATAATAACTTCATTTAACATATTGTTATTTTTTAATCCTTTTAATATATCTCCTACAACCCAAGCAGTACGAGATATTTTTGCGTCAAAATATCCATTAGGAAAAGTCTCATATAATTTTTTTACTGCTCCTAACATTACTGAATCTCCAACGCCTACAACATTTAAATTAGTAACTACTTCTTTTAATTTATTCTCTCCATTTTCTAAATCCACAAGTTGATTAAGCCAGTCTGCTTCCTCCTTGCTTTTATTTAGTTCATATTCTTCATTCTTTTTTTCTATCATTTCTTGATTAAGTTTTAACTCTTCTTCTAATTTTTTCATCTCATCTGTATAATCTTTAGAAATAATATAATTATAAAATCCAAATACAGATATTAAAGAGATTAAAGTAAGTAAAATATACTTTAGTACCTTAAATTGTTTTTCTTTTATAGATAAAGAGAAATGTATTAAAAATGAGATTAGTATTATTAAAGGTATACTATAGTATATATTAATATTTATAGACTGAAATATAAATATTATTGGGTACTGAACTAAGTATATTTCATAGCTTATCGAAGTTAAAAACTTAATTAATTTATCAAATTTAGGTACTTCATATAGAGTACTATAGTCAATTAACCTTAAAGTAATGAGCGTTACTAAAATCATGCTATATGGCATTAAAAATGAATTTGAATCTACAAATATAAACATAAATATAAGTATAACTATATAAATGTAAAATACTATCTTACTAGTTTTATCTTTTAATTTACTTGATAAAAGAGGCTTATAATAAATGTGGATAAAGCCTAAAGTTAATCCAAATAAAAGTGAAAAAGCTCTAGATAAAGTATTATAGTATGTATACATGATGTTATTTGTATAGTAACTTATTACAAAGTATACTGAACTTATAAAAGTTAATGTAGATAATATTATTATTGGGATTTTTTTATTAAATTTATCACCTATTTTTATTAATAAACTATAAATAAGTGGGAAAAGTATATCAAACTGTATAAGAATTGATATATACCACAAATGCATAAAAGGTGAATCTATATGTCTAGTAAAATAATCTAAATTAGCGTGCAACTGCCAAAAATTATTATAACCTAATATAGCAGATGTAGTTTCTGGCTTTAAATTCAAATAGTTTATCAAAGGAATTAAAGATATAACTGCAATTGATATAAAAACTACTAATATTAATGGTATATAAAGCCTTTTAAACTGATTTTTATAATACTCTTTATAAGAAAATTGTTCTTTATTTTTTGCAGATATAACTGATAAGTATGCAGTCAAAACAAAAAAGATACATACTGCTAAATATCCACCTTTTAATATATTAAGATGATATAAAAGTACACTTATTAAAGCAATTATTCTAACTATATCTAAATACCAATAATGTTTCTTACTACTCATACTACCACTTTCCATATCAATTATATACGCATAAAGACGAAAAAGCAATATGATATAATCAATAAATTTTTATATTTGTAAATGTGCATAAATGTATTTTATATCTAAATGCTTGACTTTGAATGTAAAATAGAAAAACTAAACTTAATTGCTTAAGGATTCTAATTCTTCAAACATTAAATTTTTAATAAAATCAATATCTGTAAAAAACAGATTTAATCCATTTGCTTTTAAAGAAAGCATATATTCAAAATTATCAACAATCTCCCGTTCAACAGCAGTTGAAATTTTGACAAACTTTCCATCAATAGTATGTCTACTTTTAATATATTTTTCCAATGTAGGGAAAGCATTTTGAATTAGTATTACTTGCTTTCGACCGGCGATTTTTTTTATCAATATTGTTTTACAAGATCCATACTTTTTTACTTTTTTATCAATAATAGATTCATATTTATCTATTTTTGTACTTAAAGGGATAAACCATAAAATTTCTTCATCTTTTATCGCTAAATATGAAGGTCTAGAGTGTCCATTTTCATGGTTTATCATTAATCCTTTGTTATTAACTTTATCAAAAAATTCATCCTTAATATGATATAAATATCCAGTTTGAGCTTTCAAAGATATCACCTCTTAAAATATTATAACATACTTTATAAAAAGAAAACTCTATTAAACAAGAGTTTCCTAACATTTACAACCGAGATCATTTATTGCTCGCACCACTCGGAAGCGATTAACATTTCACGACTAGGATCATTTATTGCTCGCACCACCTAGAAGCGATTAACATTTACTATTAATGCACATTTTTAAGTGCAATAATAATATACTATAAATTGCGTATAAAGTCAATATTCATACACAAATTTGCAAGTACTATCTTGCATTAATATTATACTCTGTAATTTATTAATTAGTCACTTTTTTATTTATCAAGGGAAATGATATTTATTATAACTGATATTTTTTTTCACTCATACATTAAAATGAAAGGAGTGAAATTTTGAATAGTTACGAAAAAGCATTACAAAAAATAGCCCAAGATTCAAAATGTAAACCACAATGTATGGGGGCAATTATCGGTCCAACTGGACCAACGGGTCCTGCTGGAATGGGTATTACTGGACCTACTGGTCCTCAAGGACCTGTGAGTGTTACTGTTGGGACAACTACAACGGGGGATCCGGGAAGTGAAGCGTCTGTTACAAATACTGGAACCATCGATAATGTAGTTCTTGCATTCACAATACCAGAGGGACCTACAGGACCTACTGGAGATATTGGCGCAACAGGACCTACAGGACCTGCAAATGGATTAAATGCATACGGAGGATTATATCATGAATCAACAGGAAATGTATCATTAAATGACACAGACCCATCCACTATCACACTAGATAATGAAATGCCTGAATTAAATGTAACATATACTCCAACAAACACTATAACAATACAACAAGCAGGAACTTATGAATTAATTTATGGCGCACAAATATCTTCTGCTCAACAAACTACTGTAACTTTATCTGTTAGAAATGGAACAAGTAACATAAATGGAACTGCAATTGCAAAAGAATTAAGTTCAAATGTAGTTACATCATATAATGGTAATATAATTACTGATTTAGATGAGGGTGACACTTTAACTCTTTCTCTAGTAGCTTTAGCATCTACACAAATAACACTAGCAGGTACTGGATTAAACGCACAACTTGCAGTAAAAAAATTAAATTAACTCTTAAAATAGTGTAGCGATACACTATTTTTTGATACATTAAGCATATGCCGTTTACGATAATATTATTAAACATAAAATAGATTAGGAGGGTAATCATGAACATGTACGAAAAAGCTCTTAAAAAAATAAAAGAGGATGAAAAGTGTAAACCAAATTGCATTGGTATAATTGGTCCAACAGGTCCAACTGGACCAAAGGGTGATATAGGGCCGACAGGTCCAAGTGGCGGTCCTACCGGTCCAACGGGTCCTCAAGGTCCTACTACCATTACTATAGGAAAAACTACAACTGGAACTCCCGGTGAGGTTGCTACTGTTGAAAATATAGGTGATGATGAAAATGTTATATTAAGTTTTGTAATACCTCAAGGACCAACTGGTCCAAGAGGTATACAAGGTCCAAGTGGAGATATTGGTCCAAAGGGAGATAAAGGAGATAAGGGAGAACAAGGTATTCAGGGTGAGATGGGGCCTCAAGGTATTCAAGGACCAACAGGTCCTGCAGGTCCAGAGATTAGAGGAGCTGCATATTTAGTTACTTATCACCTAATAACATATCCCAAGGAAGGCTTAGAAATAGATGTAAAAGAAAGAATACCCATATCTAGAATTGAAATAGATACTGATAGGCTTATAACGCTCAATGAAAATGAAAAAACTATAAAATTTAATAAAACTGGATTTTATAAGATTAAATTTATTGTAAATGGATATACAACAAATGTAGGTAGTAATTTTGACCCGGTAAAAGACTTTGTAACAATTGGTTTTAGACAAACTGGTACTGATAATACATATATAGGTGGTAGTGTTTTCTTGAAAGATCCAATCGCTACTCAACTTACTTCAGAAGGCATTATAACAGTTGTAAATACAAATAATACTTATG
Organism: uncultured Bacilli bacterium; assembly: GCA_947588925.1. GTDB lineage: Bacteria > Bacillota_I > Bacilli_A > RF39 > UBA660 > UMGS1613. The sequence continues at coordinate 7,932 of CANQAT010000023.1, forward strand.
AACTTGTAAACCTATCTAAAGATAAAATCTTCTTAAATTCTCCATCCATAGACGATGTAAGTACCAATTCATATTTTACTAATCCACTCGCAATTATAATAATTGAATATTTAGGAAGGGCAAGAGATGAAAAAGTATAAAGTTGTAGTGTATGCTATCTCTAAAAACGAAGAGAAGTTTGTAAATAGATGGGTAGATTCAATGAAAGAAGCTGATGAAATATATGTACTTGACACTGGCTCAACTGATAATACTGTAAAGTTATTAAAAAAACGTAAAGTAAATGTAACAAAAAAAGTTATTGATCCTTTTAGATTTGATATAGCTCGTAACGAATCTTTAGCTCTTGTTCCAAAAGACACTGATATATGTGTTTGTACAGATTTAGATGAAGTATTCACTAAGGGCTGGAGAGATAAGTTGGAAAGCATCTGGAATAAAGATACTACTCGTGTTAGTTATAACTATAACTGGTACATAGAAAATGAAATACCTAAAGTAAACTTTTATATAGAAAAAATTCATAGTAGAGATGATTATACTTGGATACACCCCGTACATGAGGTTTTAAGTTATATAGGTAGCAAGAATGAAGTTAAAGTAACTAGTGAGACTATAACTTTAAATCACTATCCTGATACTACTAAATCTAGAGCAAGTTATCTACCACTTTTAGAGTTATCTGTAAAAGAAGATCCAACTGACGATAGAAATATGCATTATCTAGGTAGAGAGTACATGTATTACGACAGGTGGAACGAATCTATAGATACTTTAATTAAACACTTAAAACTCCCTAGTGCGGTATGGAAGGATGAAAGATGTGCTTCTATGAGGTTTATTGCAAGAGACTATCTTGAGTTAGATAGAATTGATGAAGCAAGGATGTGGCTTAATAAAGCAATAAAAGAAGCGCCCTACCTTAGAGACCCATATGTTGAAATGGCTCTACTTGAATATAGAGAAAAAAACTATGAACTAGTTAAAAAATACTGCTTTGAAGCTCTTAAAATAACTACTCATCAAAAGACATATATAAACGAAATATTTAGTTGGGACCACACTCTCTATGATTTACTCTCTATTTGTTATTTTTATCAAAATAATGTAGATAAGGCTTTATATTATATTGATAAAGCTTTAGAAATAAGCCCTAATAATGATAGACTTAAAGCTAATAAACAAATATTTATAGAATATAAAAACTCTCTTTAATTTGAGAGTTTTTTAATAATTTAACTTTTTCATATCCAATACTGTATCATTTTCAAAGTCATATTTTACTATAATAGCATCAAAATCATTTCCGCCATATGAATCAAATACCAAATATGTACCATCATCAGTTTTCATATATTCATAGATAGTACTTACATTATACATATTCTCTTCACCTAAAATATTTTTGGTTTTACTATAAAAATCATAATCTAATTTTTCATATTCACTATATCTAGATGTATAAGAAGAATCTACCTCATTAAATCCTATAATTAAACTAATAATCCCACCAAATTCTTTATCTTCATACCAAGTTTTACTACTATTTTTTTCATATAGTCTAATTAAAATATCAGTAACATAAAAGTAGTCTTTTATAGTAATAGAATGAAATCTACTTGTTATTTCTAAAAAATTAGCATATTCTTCTTTTGAAATTGAAGCATTCTCAAATAACATAAATAAATTATAGTATCCATCTTCTCCATCAAAGAAAATATCATTAATTTTATCATAACCATATATGTATGATAAAGCACCTATAACATTAGTTTGAAGTTTATATGTTCTTAAAACATTATCATTTAAATAATGACTAGAGTAGTATTCCGCGCCACCTTCAACCATAAAGTTAACCTCATCGCTAAAGATAAGTTCACATTCATAAGCTTCTTTAATCTTTAACTTTCTAAATTCATTATAAGATAAATACTCATCCCCACACTTATATATAGAATTTGATGAATTAGATGTAAAAGAATAATCGATAAAATGTGTAAGTTCATGATATAAAACATTATCGTTATCATTTAGTAATTCTATACTCTTAGAAAAATCATAATATAATCCAACAACATTTTCTTCATCTAAAGTATCTTTCTTTTCTATACTCAATTTTCTTAAAGATTCAAGGAAATAATCTTCATCTAAATATTCTTTATTACTTACAACCTCATAAAATGCCTTCATTACTTTTGATTTATAATCGCCTAATTTATCATTATTAATTACAATATAAGCATATTTTTTAAATAAGTCTTCATCTTTATAAATTAAATCTTTAATTTCTTCTAAGTTATAATCACGTATTGTTTCGTTAGTATCTATTGTTATATAAGGCTTTTCAAATTCTTCATTTATTTTTTCTTTAGATAATTCTTTATTTGATTTAGCAAAACTAAATACATCTATTTGAAATAAACTTTGAGCGACAACTCTATCGTTATTAGGACTGCTTATTATAAGATTATACCTTGGTTCTATTACTTGTTTTCCATCTAAAAGCAAGCCATACTTTTCATCTTTAGCATACACACAGTAAGATTCATTAGGACAATATAGACTATCATATGATTCACTTATTTTATTAAGACTATCATCTACTATAAAGTCTTTAACACCATCACTACAAATATATTTATTATCATATAAATAGTTAAGCGATACTAAACACTCGCTATTTTCTATTTTATTGCCTTTTAAATCATAAATATTTATAAGCCCATCTTCTTGGCTAAAATTAGTTATATAATTTCCAACTACAAATCCATCATATTTATTTTCTATAATTTCCCCATCATTTAAAAAATAACTAGCTTCATCTTTTAACAAAGTAATCACATTTGGATTACTGGAAGTATAGTAGTCGTAGTAGCACACTTCACTTATACTATTATTCTTTTTATCATAAATTTTAAATCCGTGTTCACAAACAGAAAAATCAAATTTATATTCACCAACATCAATTTTACTTTTTTTATCGATTAAACCTTGATTTGGAGTAAATATATATTCATCATCTTTATATTTAAGTAGATAACCACTTGAATAGGTTTCAATATTTTGGTATTCAATAAATTTATTTTCCTCTAAATTATATATGTATAATAAACTTTCATCTTTTGAAGTTGCGTATACATTATTTCCGCTATTAACTATATATCTTATATCTATTTTTTCTTCAGTTTCAATATTTGTTATTTCATAATCTGTAAATATATAATTTCCAACTTTAGAAAAATAATCATAAGCACTATCGTATAGTAACTCTCCTTTTAGGTTATATAATTTATTATCGTAATAATAAAATGTTTCATTGTTATATAAATCGCTAACAAAATTTACTTGACCTTCAAGCGTTAGTAATAAATTTAAACTATTATCATATACGTAATAATTATCAACTGACTTAATTATTACAACATCGCTATATAATAATATATTTGAACTATCTGGATAAAAAAAATCTATTACTGTGTTTCCACTATTATCTATAGCTCCTAATTTACCATTTTTTGAAACAAATAAATATTTATCAAATAATTCTTCGTACTTGTAATCGACATAAGTTTGTTTTGACGCTATAACTAATTCATCTTTATTATTATTTTTTAATTTTATAACTACTAATAGGATTACAAATAATAAAATTATAGTAACAATAATTAAAAGTATTTTCGCTCCTTTTTTAAGTCTTCTTTTTTTATTTTCCATACAACCACCTTTATATTATTTTAATTTGCTTATCTGTCTATCTAGCATAATGCAAAGTCTCTCAATTCTTTTATCACTCATCTTTGTTTCACTCTGATATTTCTTTAATAGATTTTCAAAGTCATCTACTACCCCATCAAGCTTTGAAAAATCTATTCTTTTTATATCAGATATTTTCTTTATAATATTATCAAATTTATCCACATTAAAGAAAAATCTACCATTTCCTTCAATAATTATTTCATCATCAGTATAATCTATTAAATTAAGGGAATTACCTGTATCAAAAATAGGCGCGACATCTATCCACTTTAAAGTATTTACATCTCTTATAATTCCAAAATTGTTTAAATGTCTATCGTTATTTAACATTAAGTAATCTAAAATAAACATATTATCTATTTTTTCTTTTGCATTTTCTATTCCATTATCAGATAATATTTTAATATACTTTTGATATGCATTAATTTTATCAGGATCACTTAAACCTTTTAATATCTGTCTAGCCGGAATTAACTCTGTATCAGTATTAATGAAACACTCACATTTAGATACAATATTTCCTTTTACCTTATCTAGTGTATACGCTACATGATTAAATCCCAAACGTTCACATATCATAGTTGCTAAAACTTCATTAAATGGCTGTAATACTTCATCTTTAAGTCCTGCCTTTAATAAATATCTTTTTCCTTGATCTATTACCCAAGTTTTTCTAAGTACCCCGTCTGTTGTATTATTAGGTGTCATAAAAGTTATATTAGAAGAAAGTGTTACGTCATTTGAAAATGTTGCTTCTGTAAATTCTAAATCATTAAAGTCATTATCAAAAAAATTAATATCTTCATACTTTATATCTTCATCATATGGTTTAATCCAATATTGATCAGATAAAGATAGTCCATATGCTTTATCTAAAAGAGTAGTTGGAGTTGATATATTAAGTTTACTCATTAACATATCAAGTCTATCCCTACCTTCTGGAATACCCCTATTTTTAAACCACTCTGTAAGAGATACTTCCAAAGGTTCATTCAATTTATAAGACTCATTTATAATTAGAGGCGCATATTCTATATTTAAAATTTCATAAATACTAGTAAAAACCTTTAGATTTTCTAAATATTCAGCAATCAATACCTCTTTATTTTTATTCATTAGTATAACTTTCATATTACACCTCTATATTATTATAATATAATTATTTTTTATTTTCAACAAAATAAAATTCTAGTCTTCTTTGTAAATATACTATACTTAATTATTTTGTAAAGAAAAAAGATATTTGAATACTACTATTAGTAGATTTAAATACCTTTTAATTATTTACTTGTTTTTGAATTCCTTTTTCTTATAATAACATAACAAGTTAAAGAAACTATAATTACTATTAATATACCTCCAACGATTAAACCTAAATTTGAAGGTTTTGAATTATCTCCTTTGTTTGTATTATTTTGATCATCCTTAATACTTTCATCTTTTCCATCATTATCATTAGAAGGGTTGTTTTCTGTAGGTTCTTTGCCTTCCTCTTTATCATTTGAACTTTCATTTTTATCAGAAGAAGTACTATTTGAATTACCATTATTAGATGAATTGTTTTCTTTAGAATCTGTATCATCTTCTTTGTCACTAGAACTTTCACCTTTATTTGGAGAATCACTACTTGAAGGATCATTTTTATCATCAACTGATGGATTGTTTTCTTCAGAATCTGTATCCTCTTCCTCGTCACTAGAACTTTCATCCTTATTAGGAGAATCACTACTTGAAGGATCATCCTTATCATCAACTGATGGATCATTAGAAGGATTACTACCAGTACCCTCTTCATCTGTTTTTTCATCAGAATCCCCACCTTGGGTATCATCCTTATCTGTATCCTCTTTTTCACTATCAACTTTGTAAGTAAATTCTTGCTTGTAACTTGTCTTATCATTCTCACTAGGGATAACTGTTTGTGATTCCCAAGCATTATCTATAGTAATTAAGTTTATACATTCTAATGAGTAATTTACATCTGTTTTAGAAGATGTTTCAAATAAAATATTTCCTAAAACTAACTCTTTATTTATATTTAATAGATTATGACTTGTTCCAATACCTCCAGATGTAACTTTTATTGTTAATGTATTATTACTTTCATCATATTTATAATCCTTTGTAAAATTACTATCTGCTATTTTACTATCAAAGCTAAACTTTTTAACTGTTACATTATCGTCAATTTTTAATGTAATATCAATCCCACCGACAAATCCATCTTCAAAGTGAAGAGACGTATCAATAGAACCATTACCGATTTCTTTAAAAGTTATTCTTGTTGAGGCATATACAGATGTAGTAGACATGAATATACTTACTATAAGTATGCTTATAATTGTTATAAATTTCTTTTGCATAAACTCACCTCTAATTACTTACTTCACTACTAGTTAGTGTCATATAGTTTAATTCATCATAAGGAACTAGTTTTGTTATAGCTTTAGATGTACTTGTTATTCTTTGACCTTCTTTAGTTATTGCGTCATTTACTCTATACATATATACACGTATACTTAAATTATCTAAAACCATCTTTTCATATGTATCTTTATCCATAACATATAGCCATGTACCTTCTGCTACATCATAAACTTCCATATTATCCTCAACTTCAGCAAATATAAGTTGATATCCACCATATATCTTTTTAGTATCAAATGCGTCTGCAATTGTTAAAATGTTAAATGATGGGCTACCCATATATGTACCCTTAAATACAACAGAACCTGCTTTAATTAATCCTACTGTATCGCCATTTTCATCTATTTCTTTACATCCATCTGTTAAATAACAATAATCTTCTTCTAGCTTACCAATTGTAGCAGAACCATCTGATGTGATTGATATATCAACGTTGTCTCCCGGAGGAGCTATAATATCTATTTCAGAACCCGATAAACTCATTTTATTTACTGCTTCTATCTTTATATATGATATATCGTTATATGTATATAATTGACTTTCACTAGTTGTACCAGATTTCATAAAGTATACTGTTTGTTCTGGGTTTTCCTTAGTTAATTCAAAAGTACCTTTGCGTGCCTCTATCCAATTAACCTTATCACTACTTACATAAATCTTATAGTCTTTTATAGTATTAGCATTAAGGTTTCCATCTTCATCAATTAAAGCACGATATTTAATACCACTTAGTGATAATTTTGTATTTAAGTTGATTATAACATAAGCATTACCACTATCAATACTTACCTTTGGAACAGTTCCGCTTACTAGAGTTTTAACCTTCTCTGTTCCATTAAATCCAGTTAGTATATCTCCATCAATTAAATTGTTAACCTTTAATTTTGAATAATCCATCTCATCATCTTCAAAATCAACATTTTCATTTTTTTCACTTACATTAGATTCTATAGAGAATGTACCCTTTTTAACACTACCATCATGAGCAATTTTTACTTCATCTAAAGTAATCTCTCCAACTTTATTAAGTAAATAATCATAAGCAACTACTGTATATGTAAATGCACGGTTATTAACTGCTCCTATATTATCAGTAAATGTATTTACATCTCCTTCAACAAAATCTATTGATTCATTATTTCTAAGTATTTCATATCCTAAAATTTTATCACTATCTTTATCGACACTAAAGCTTATTGTAACTCTCTTATCAATACTATTTGTATCTTTTATACTTGCACTAATATTTGAAATACTTGCTTTAGTATTAATTGTTAAACGGTATCTTCTAGCTAAATCATTTAAATAGTAAATTGGTCTAGTTTCTTTTTCAAGTCCTAAGCTATTTATTTCTTCTTTTAATGTATCAGAGGCTTTTAATCCCCAAATTTCAAAGTAATCTGTTAAATCTTTTTTAGCAGCCTTACTTGCAAGTAAAATCAATAATTGATCTTTATCATATTTATTTACATTTTCATATGTCCTTGATAAATTATTTATTCTAGCAAATATTGAATCAGTATCATCAAAAGTCTTATTATCATCATAAGCGAGGTGTAACTGCCAATACATTCCTAATTGAACAAATACATTTTGAGCCCTTCCTAGTGTATGAGATGTAACTTTATCATATATCTTCTCATAAATATTACTTGACTCTAAACGTGATTTATCACTATCATTACTTGTTTGTGCGAGTAAACTATAAACGTTATTTGTAACTTCTGCATAAACTAAATTTCCTTGATTAATCTGATGTCCAATTTCATGACTTATTCCCCAACCAAAGTAACCAGTTGAATCACTAGAATTTTTTCTTGCTTGTATAAGACCAGCTATTGAACCATATTCTATTCCTATATGATATCCTCCAGCATACATAAATGCACCATCAAACATTCTCATATAACGAATGTTAATTCTAGATTTAGGTATTTGATTATTTATATCTGTTGAATATTCAGAAAGTCCTTTATGACGATAAAACATCTCCATCATTTCAGTGAATGCTTCTGTTGATTCATATAAACGATCAACTTTATTGTCTTGAATAGAATCTATTGCATTTTTTACAGCTGTTGCTGAAACAGACCATAATCCATATTTAGTAACTATTTCAGTTGAGTCTAGGACACTTGTACCTGCTATGAAGTGATCGTTATTATCTGCATAAACTTTTTCTAATGAACTAACATAAGTATTTAATTCACTAATATAATTTTCAACTGCAGATTTCTTTTCTTCTTCAGTCTCAAGTAAAGTAGTATCTAATACTGGTATTTTAGTCCCACCACTTACTCTTATTTTTATTATATTATCTGAACTTGGTCTAGAAGTGAAACGAATATATACGCTACCACCTCTTTCAAGAGTATCACTACCAATAGTTGGTATCTCTATTATATTCTGACCTTTTTTAAGTCTATATCCACCATTATTCCAAGCACTTGCTTCAGCGTGATATTGTGTGAATACAACTTCTGCATTAACATATTCGCCATCTTTTCCATTTGAACCAACATATATAGTTAATGTCTTATCAATGCCGGGTCTTACTACTATACCAAGTGGTTGATAATCATTTATTTGCATTGCAAATCCTAAATTACCATTAAGACTATTAGATATATTTGGATTTAATTCTATAATATCATCTATATTCTCATCGTTTAATAACTTCTCTGCATACTCTAAATCTCTTAAAATACTATCATAATATGGATTGTATTCGTCATGATCTTTTATTTCCGCACGCTTTCTTAAACTATCTATAAGTTCTTGATCTACCGGTTTATTAGTGTTTTGATAATTACTTGTAAGTTCAATTCTTAAATCATCTACAAATAGATCTTGTACATCATCAACAAGTGAATCGTATTTATAGAATTTTACTTCATCTATTCTAATATCCTTTATAGATGCTACAGTCGTTAACCCAAACGCCACTGCTTTTGCACTTATTGGCTCATCAAGTTTTAATAAATAATATTTTCTATTGTTTTCATCGTATTTAGTAGTTAGAGTTCCTCTAACATCTTTTCTTTCAGTATTGTCATATTTATCTTGAGCTTCTTCCCAGTAGTGTACCTTAACATCGTTGCTATTTAATCCTCCTGTTTTAAAAGAAGCAGTATAATCATCAGGAACAGTTATAACAAACTCATCCATTTTATAAACATCATCAAGTATAATAACTGGTGTGCCCGTATTAAATCCATTTTCTGGATAATGTGCAGAAATCTGCCAGTCTTCAAGATGCCAATAAGTTTTATAATTATCATCAACTATAGAAAGTGGGTCATCATTTGTCATAGTACCTACTGAATATCTAACATCCTCTATATGATTTGTTCTTCTAAGATTACTATTGTAATCATTTATTAAAGAATATTGTGGCACTATAGTCGCTTCTTCTTTTAATGTTTTAGCGCTTACTGTTAATGAAGCCTCACCTTCTCCTAAATCATTATTTCCAGTTATATATGCTTCATAAGTTGTTAGCGGTTTTAAACCTCTTAATGTATAAGATGTACCACTTATATTTTTAATAACTTCATATTTATCTTTACCTACTTCACGGTAGTAAATATTATATGATTTAGTATCATCCATATCTTTCCAACTAAAATCAATCTGAGAAATTCCTCCTGTTGCTTTAACCATATCTACTTTAGGAGGTTTTCTAGTCGCTACTGGAATACCAATATATGGCTCTTTATTCCATCCACTTCTCCATTCTTGATTAGCAGATTGAACATAAATTTTATAAGTAGCATAATTTTTTAAATCCTCAATAGTAAATGTAGTATATGTAGTTTGGAAGGTTACACCTGACTCCATTTTTGGACCTACAATTTTAATCTCATAACCAGTTACGTTTGGAACACTATCAAAAGATATTGTTAATTGTTCACTTTTAGAACTATCTATTTTAACATGTTCTGGTGTATAGAAGTTTTCTGGTTCTTTTGTCTCCATTTTTACATTGTTTAAAAATTCTACTTTTGCAATATCTACAAGACTATCTGTTGATGATGTCTCAGTAACAATTATTGTTACTTTTTTTACTGCAATTTGTTTTCCTAAATCAACTCTAATAGTTCCATCTAAAACTTCATCAGTAAATAAATGAATATCAGTAATACCTGATGTAGTATCATCTACATCAAACTCTAAAGTTTCTCCTTCATCTGTTAATACTTGTAATTTCATTTTTGTTGGCACATTTTCTCCAACACCAATTCTTATTTCACTCATATTAACAGCTTCGCTGTTTTTACCATCCAAGTCAAGAGATAACTTAACTGGATTATCCTCACTAACTTGTTCATCCCTAGCTGGTTTTAGTGTGACAACCTCCCCATCTATGAACAAATTTTCTAAAGTACTATTTTCATCTATAATAGTTCCATCTGATAATTCAAAAGAAACATTTTCACTATTCATAATAATACTTGTATTTTCAATTTTAGGACTACTTTTTTTAGAAGTCATAATGGCTGTAATATAATTTAGGTCAGCTATATCAACAATACCATCTAAATTCAAGTCATTTTTAGTATCATTGTTTTCAATTGAACTTATCATAAGTTCTTGATCTTTAACATCTACTTTTCCATCTTGATTTATATCACCTATTTCAAACATTCCTGCTTCATCAGTAATACCTATTCTTTTAGAAAAATCATCAAGTTCAACTGAAACATCGTAAGTAACAAAATGTTTACCACTGAATTCTAAAGTATAAATACCTCTATTTAATGAATATAGGTTGATGCTATAGTAAACGATATTTTCGCTGTTAACTTCCCCCGTTAACACTATTCCGTTTTTATTACGTTTCGTAACAATAGCACGTACATCTTGAAGTTTATTACCATCTTCATCCTTCAAATTAAGTACTGTTTCATATAAACCATCTTGAGCAGTTTTCATATCATTTAAATTAATTGATACACTATTTTTATTTTCATCATAAAGTGTGAAATTAATATCAGTTTGCTCACGATTTCTAATTGGAAGAAGCAAGTGCAACTCAACTTCAATATTACCTTTAGCCTCAATATTTAAGTCGCTAGCATAGTGCGCTACCACATCACTATTTTCTACACTATCACTTTCTATATCAATAGCGCTTATAACTAAAGGCGTAAAGTTGTTGAATAAAAGAGCTACCGTCAACAAGTACGATAATGCTTTTTTCATAATCTTCATAATTAACCACCTCACCCATATTATATATTATGGCAGAAAATAAGACAATATAATTTTACCCTTTTTTGATAATTTTTAACATTATTTATGTATATAAGTCATTGTCATTAACAAAAAAAATCCTTTTTCATAATATAAATTAGTGAGGAGGAATCTCATGAAAAATATTTTAGAAATTAAAAATCTACGCTATGTTGTAGTTTTTGGGGGATAGTGATATAATAGAGATGCTTAGAACGAATTTAGAAAGGAAAATATTTCTGA
>CANQAT010000024.1 GCA_947588925.1 uncultured Bacilli bacterium
GTGTAATAAAAAATATTATAGAAAGGAGAATCTAATATAGTGATTAATAAAAAAATCACATAATTAGATTATACGTGATGATATGAAAAAAAGAAGAATAAAGAAAAATTCTATTATAGTTTTAATATTTGTTGTAGTAGTAATTGTCTTTGGTATTACATACACTATAAACACAATAAATTATCATAAGACTTATGATTATAAACTTAAAAAGATTGGATATAACGATAATGAGGTAGAAACAATCGAAAAGTTAAGTGATAAGTCTAAAAATTATATTCTAACGTTAGAATATAATAAAGATATAATATCTTTATTAAATGAAAAATATTTCATTGAAGATAACTTAAAAGACTATATCGATTATTACTTAAATAATGATAGTGATTCTACCGATACTGTTGCAATAGTAAATGTTGGTGCGAATAAAGATTGGTATACTGATACTAAAAAGACTGATTTATCTAAAGGACATTTAATGCTTACTAATAAATTTAATAGTTTAGATGAATCATATAATTCAAATGATATGGTTAAAATAAGTAATCAATATAGTTACGGAGACAACCAAATGGTTACAGAAGAAACTTATAATGCTTTTATAGAAATGTTTAAGGCTGCCAAAACTGAAGGTTTAACTTTAATAGTTAATTCATCTTATAGAAGTTTTGAAGATCAAGAAGAAACTTACGATTACTACAAAAGTACAAGAGGTGAAAAAGAAGCAGATAAGATTGCTGCAAGAGCAGGTTTTTCAGAACACCAAACAGGCATGGCAGTTGATATACAAACCTATGGCTCTACTGGTGCGACATTTGAAGAGTTTGACGAGTTTAAATGGTTAAGTGAAAATGCATATAAATATGGTTTTATAATGAGATATCCTAAAGGAAAAGAATACTTAACTGGATATGAGTATGAGTCGTGGCACTACCGTTATGTTGGAGTTGATGTTGCAACTTATATACACGATAACAACATTACATTTGACGAATATTATGCATATTTTGTAGAAAAGGATTAAAATCCCTTTTTTTATTTATTTTTTGAGTTATAATAATAATGGTGATAAGATGAAAAAGACAAAAAAGAAAGTAAATAAAAAAAGAGTATTAATTTTATTCTTAGTTATATTAATAATTATCATTTTAATTTTTTTAACACTCAACCTAAAAAGCAATAAAACTTTAAAAGATAAAGGATATAATAATCTTGAGATAATTGAAATAGAAAAACTTACTAAATCTGAAATTGATACTATACTAAAATATGATTATAATGAGAATTTGATATATATGATTGACAGTGAAAATTATAATCCAAATAAACTAAATTTATATTTAAAATACACATCCAAATATAAAGATATAGATTATTTAAAGATGTTTGAACTTATTAATAACAATGAATTTAAAGAAACTAATATAGATGAATATGTAAAATATTTAGATAAATATGATATTTCTAATACTATTAAATATGTAAACAATCTAAAAAACGATGTAGAACTAAACGATACAACTAATGGATTTTTAAGCGAAAAATACTTTATAGAAGATAACCTTGATAGATATTTATCATACTATGAAAAACATAAAGATTTAAGTTATAAAGAGATTGTTAAAAGAATAAATTCTAATCTTGATTATGAATTTTATACCGACTCTAAAGCAGCAGATTTATCTAAAGGAATGTATACCCTAGTAAATAAATTCTTCTACTTAGATAAAAACTATGTACCTGATGATTTAGTAGATGTTACTGGAATTTATGCAAGAGATAAAGCGCAACTAAAAAAAGTTGCTTATGAAAACTTTGTTAAAATGGCAGATGATGCAAGAAGTAAAGGTTTAACTTTAAAGGTCACTACTGGATATAGAAGTTATAGTTTTCAATCCACACTATACAATAACTATGTTAAAGCAGATGGGGTTAAAAACGCAGATACTTATTCTGCAAGACCCGGCTTTTCGGAACACCAACTTGGATATTCAGCAGATTTAACTAATAAAGATAATGTATCATTTTATGAATTTCAATATACAGATGAGTATAAATGGCTTAAGGACAATGCACACAAATATGGATTTATAATGAGATATTCTAAAGAAAATGAATATATAACTGGATATGTCTTTGAGGCGTGGCACTACCGTTATGTTGGAGTTGATGTTGCAACATACATATATGAAAACAATATTACTTATGAAGAATATTATGAATACTTTTTAAAATAGATAATATTCTTTTTTTCATATAATATAGTGGTGATAAAATGGAAAAAGTTATTTATATATTAATACTTATCATGCTAGAAAACAGTAATTTTTATAAAGATGTTAATACTATATACTCCCCTACTACTTATGACTTTGTAGTTAATAAAAATAATAAACTTACAAGTGACTATGTCCCAAGTGATTTAGAACTTATAGATAATAAATATGCATATGAAGATAAATATTTAAGGCATGAAGCTAAAGTTGCTTTTGAAAAGATGGCAAGTGACGCAAAAAATGATGGTTTTAATATAATAGCAGTATCTACTTATAGAAGTTATGAATATCAAGATAAGCTTTACAGTGGATATGTTAAAGATAAAGGATTTTATTATGCGGACATGGCAAGTGCGAGAAAGGGTCATTCGGAACACCAAACTGGACTTGCAGTAGATGTTTCAAATAATACATTAGATTATGATAATTTTGAAGATACAAAAGAATTTACTTGGATGATTAATAACTCATATAAATATGGATTTATTTTAAGATATCCTAAAGCAAAATTTCATATAACTGGATTTAAGTATGAGCCATGGCATTATAGATATGTTGGAATTGCTACTGCAAAATATATACACGATAACAATATCACACTTGAAGAATATAAACTAAATATGTAATATTATAAAAGATAAAATGTTATATTTCTACATTTTATCTTTTATCAGTTAGTGCTTTTTTCTTTGTATTTGTCGTAACGAACTTATCATTTTTAGTCGTTATTTCTAAATTTGTAACATAGCTTATATTACTATCAATCTTTAAATTGTTTTTGTGCCTCAAAAATGCAAATAACGTAACTATACTTGATACTAATAGTGAAATAAAAGCTACTAACAATAAATCAATTGATTTAAATATATTGTCTTCGGAATAATTCGCATTACTATTTATATATTTATTAGAATAATATATAAACTCTTTTAATTTATCATAATATTTATCTTTTTCACTTACTTTTTTGGACATTTCTTTTATCTCATCATCACTATATAAACTTGCAGCCTCACCAAACACTTTTATCTTAATATCTTCTACATCATCTTTTAGGCTAACTGCAATCATAATCGCACTTTGGTTATCACCTAATCCAAATTCATTTTTACTATAAAATTCACTTAAATAATTTTCTACAGTATCTTGATTAAAATATTTAACAGTTATTAAAGCCATATCGATATTATTGTTTTTAATATATTTTTCTACCTCTTCTTTTAATTTTTGTTCCTCTTTACTAGATAGTATAAGTGCATAATCATATACTTTTAGCGTGTTATCAAATGCACATACACTTTTTATCCCCAAACTAAATATAACAAGAATCAATATATACTTTAAATATTTCATATTCTCACCTTAAGATAATTTAATATAAATAGTACTATAAATGTTAGTAAAAATGAACATATAAATAGAATTATAATTTTAAATAAAGATTTAGGTATAAATCCAGTTAACTTAGCCGTTTGACCATTCATAGCAAATGTATAAATGTTATTTTTATATTTTATATTTAATAACCATACAGGCAATAATACACATACACTTCTTAAATTATTTAGATTTATTGAATCTTTAGTAAATGTAATCTCACTATATCCTTTGATATCTTTTTTTATTTCATCTTTAAATAAATCCCTTGCTTTTTTATCTGCGCTTCTTACCAATTCATCTTTACTAATCTCAATATTCTCTTGCAAATAATTTACTAAATATGAACTATCAAATCTCTTTAAATCAGTATAATCAAATGGTTCTATTGATTTAAAAATGTCATCTTTAAAACATTTACTACAACATATAGGTATATTTTTTAATGTCATTTTCCCGCCTCTAGTAGCGCTATATTTATCAGTTTTAGTATACTTATATCCATCACTTTTCCATTTTGATACTATATCACAAGTAGCCTCTATCTCTCCAATAACATCGTAATCGCATAATAAATATGGCACATATATTCCAACTATGTCATTAAAATTACTTTCTTTAAAATATTTAGGTTTTAAAAACTTATTCTTAGTAATTCTTTTAAATTCTTTAATAGCGTCCGTTCTAGTAACACTAAATGGCAATATATATTCTGCACTAAACCTCATTGAATTATTTTTATCTATAGTACTATTCTTACAATAAATACAATTATTTATACTTAAATTAGACGTAATACTAGATCCACAACTACTACAAATATAGGTATTTAAAGTTATATTATCAAATTCACTATTACACTTTTCACATACAAATTTATTTTTTTCTTTTATATATGTAAGCGTATTTAAGCATTTTGGACATTTATCCGTCATATTACCTCACCATCTTAAATCTAAATTTTATCTATACATGATTATACACTAAAAAAATACTTTTGAAAAGTATTTCAATTTAGGACTTCTTTTTTTATAGTCTTTATATTTATGTTAGTTTTACCATCAAGTATTTCATTTATTATAATCATTTCTAAATTATTTTTAATAATCTTATCTATCTTTCTTGCGCCAAATTCATTATAGTTAGATCTATCAATAATCTCCTCTAATACATTATTTGAAACTTTAAGTATAACATTCTTACTCTTATATTTATCTTTCAATTTCTTTATTTTGTTACTTACAATCTCTTTTACATTATCGTATGTTAAGTAATCAAACTTAAGTATATTATCTATTCTATTTATAAAAGGAATTGAAAAGTTATCTTTTAACTCACTATTAACTTTACTTTTGTTATTAAACCCTATACTTCTTACATCGTAACCGACATTTGAAGTCATTATTATTATAGCATTATTAAAATATATATCCTCACCCCTTGAATCTTTCAGTTTGCCATTATCTAATATTTGATAAAATAAATTGATTACATTGGGATGAGCCTTTTCTATTTCATCTAGTATTAATACTGAAAAGGGATTATCTTTTACTATCTCAAGTATATTTTTATTATCGTTATATCCTACATATCCAGCAGGAGAACCTATTAATTTACTAACCTCATGAGGCTCGCTATACTCACTCATATCAAGTCTAATAACACTATTAGATATTTTCTTTGAAAATAACTTCGCAAGTTCTGTTTTACCAACCCCACTAGGTCCTGTAAACATCATTGAGTAACACATTCCATCGTCTTTAAAACCTAATTTTAATTTTTTATATACTTTAATTAACTCATCTATATTATTACTATTTCCAATTATTTCACTCTTTAACTCTTTTTCAAAATCACTAATTATAGATTTATCTATATCTTTTAGTTCATAAATAGGTACATTGCTTTTTCGTGAAACTATCTTTACAACATCTTCTTTAGTTACTATATTTGTCTTTTCTTTAGTAAGTTCAAGTTCAAGTTTATTCATCTTAGACATAAGTTTATTTTCTTTTTCTTTATAAATAGAGGCATTTTCATAATCTTTTTTTATTAAATAGTTTTTCTTTGTTTTAATAATTTCATTTAATTCTTTAGATAAAGTATTATAAGTTTTTAACTTTTTATTCTCCTTTAAAGATACATGGGCTGCAACTTCATCTAATATATCTATAGATTTATCTGGTTCAAATCTGTTTTTTATATATTTATCTGATAGCTCTATTATATAATCTATTATATCATCACTTATATATGCCTTATGAAAGTTAGAGTATGTATCTCTAGATTTTAAAAGTATATCACGTACTACTTTTTTACTTGGAATTCCAACTTCTACTTTTTGAAATCTTCTATCCAAGGCTTTATCTTCTGATATAAATTTTTTATACTCTGCTTTAGTAGTTGCGCCTATACACCTCATTTTATTACGAGCTAAAGCTGGTTTAAAAATGTTAGACGCGTCGATAGCTCCTTCTGCCCCACCAGCGCCAACTAGTGTATGTATTTCATCTATAAAAAGAATTATGTCATCATTTTCTTCTAACTCTTTTAGTATCTTATTTACTCTTTCTTCAAACTCTCCTCTATATTTAGTACCAGCTACAGTAGTTGCCATATCAAGTGATATAATCCTTTTATTTCTAAGTGTATTTGGCACATCCCCACTTACTATTCTCCTACTTAATTCCTCTACTATAGCAGTCTTGCCTACACCTGCCTCACCTATTAGTACTGGGTTATTTTTCTTTCTTCTAGATAGTATTTCTATAACTAAACGTATTTCTTCATCTCTACCTATTGCCTCATCAAGTAATCCTTCACGTGCTTTTTTTGTTAAATCCACACCAAGTTCATCTATTAATAATTTTTTATTCTTAGTCTTTTTTGTAGATACTTTATAGGCAAATTCATTATATAATTCATCTAAATCTATATCCATTCCTATCATTATTCTAATTGCTATACCTTCTCCTTCTTCAAGTAGAGCAGAAAATAAATGACTTATAGTCACACTACCATTATTATTTTCTTTGCTATCATATATTGCATTTTCCATTATTCGTTTTAAAAGAGGAGTATACAAAAAGCATTCAGATTCTTTAGTACCAATCCCAACTATATCTATTATTTCTTTTCTAAATCTATCGTAAGTCAAATCGTATTCTTTTAATTTATCACTAATCTCATTGTCATCTTTTAAGATAGAAAGAAGTAGGTGTTCACTACCTATATATGGATGTTTTAAATTTTTCATTTCTTCTTTTGCAGATATAAGTATTTTTCTTGCTTCTTCAGTAAAACTATTATACATGATTTCCCTCCTATATTATTCTATGTCTATAATGAATAAAAATAAATTGTTTTATACAACAAAATTATCTATAAATTATCATCGCACTAAAACAGTATATTTGCTCTTCCCCACATACACAGATCGCAACCTCATACTTAATATCTATTAAATCTATCTCTTTTTCACTTAAAAATTTATTAATACTTTTTTCTAAATCTAACTCATGAGATTCATCAAATAATTTAACTTTCACAAAAAATCACCACTATCATTATAATAGTGGTGACAATTAGTTTTTGTCGATTAATATGCATTTGTTCTATTTTTAAATCTTACTAGATATCCCGGGAAATTTACAACAGTTGTTGGATCAAATGATTTAGATACAATTCTTGAATAATATCCAGTGTCGTCCTCACTAGCAGGAGGTATATGTCCATTTGCAAGTTGAAAGTGAAGATGAACAGCTGTTGAACATCTCTCATATGACTCATTTCCCCCTACAGCTCCAATTATAGTATCGGGCGTGACAATATCTCCAACGCTTACATTAATACTAGATAAATGCATATATCCAGATGTATAATTTTTACCATTTACTGTATGATATATATATATTTGATTACCCCCACAAACGCTCTTTGCTTTCTTTTTCTCTGCCTCAGTAACCCTAACTATTAAAGCAACTTTACCATTTGCAGTTGAATAAACTGGAGTTCCATAACTATTTCCTCCGATATCCACACCAAAGTGTGTATCAGACACCAATTTACCATTTAAATAATAGGTTCTAGGACCAAAAGTACTTGAAATATACCCTGATACAACTGGTCTAAAGAAAGCAGTTCCGGGAGGAAGTTGTCCTGTCCCACACGTAGTTATATCTTCATCAAGATCACACTTTAATTTGTTCTCATAAGTATCTACTAATTCTTCTAAAGCTCTTATTTCTGCTTCAACGCTTATTGTCATATCTGTAATTTCACTCATCTGTGAGCCTAGTGAATCTAACTCTTTTTCAAGTTGTTTTTGTTTTTCATTTAATTCAATTGTCTTATTATCCAAGTCTTTTTTCTTCTGCTCGTTTTCTTTTATTTTATTGTGATACTCATCTATTAAATTATCGTTATAACTAGAAAGTTGTTCAGATACAGCCATCCTATATATAAAATCTGTAAAATCAACCGCATTGAATATATACTCTAAATATGCTGGCTCACTACTTGATAATTGATAATAATTAATTATTCTTTTTATCTCTTCTTCTTTTTCTCCTATTTCAACAGTTAACGCTTGTATTTCATCTTCAAGTTCTGCTATTTCATCTCTTGCATTATTGATTTGTCTACTTATAGAGTTAATCTCTTCACTCTTTTTTTCCATCTCTTCTTTTGTAAGTTTTTCTTTATCTTTGTTTTCTTCATACTCTTTTTTTCGTTCTGCAAGTTCTGTCTTAATATCTCTTAAAGTCCTTGCCTCTACAACCTCTTTTGTTGGAATAGAAAAGTTAACTACAAGTAAAATTAATACTATTAATAAATATTTAGCCTTATTAAGCACTTTCATTCTTTCATCTCTTTCCTTATCTCTTTGTAATTTGGAACATACTTACTAACCAAATCCCAAAATGCTTTTGAATGATTAAAATGTATTATATGTGACAGTTCATGAACTATTACATAATCTATTTTTGATATATCGAATTCTATTAATTTGGAATTGAGAGTTATAGTATGGTTTTTTTTATTATAAACACCCCATCTAGTTTTCATAGTTCTTATTTTAAGTATTGGAGATTTAATATTTTCATTAAAATGATTAAATATATAGACATACCTCTCATCAAAAATTCTTACTATTTCATTTTTATACCATTTTTCTAACATTTTTAAATCTCTTGTATATATTTTATTATCTTCTATATATAATCTACTTATATCTTCTTTAATTATTATATCATAAGATTTACCTAAATAAAAGAATTTATTTTCTTTTTTGCTTTGATTTTTCACATGATTAATCATTTTTTGTAAAGTTTTGGTATTTTCATCTAATACTTTTTTTATCGCACTTTTACTCGTTAAAAAGTTACAAGTTACATGTATCTTCCCATCTTCTTTAATTCTCACGTATAAATTCTTATTATTTTTCTTTTCAATTATTACATCATACTCTATACCATCTAGTATATATTTCATATAATCACTTCAATTTCTTTAACTTCTCTTTTAAATATTTATTTATTGAAATATAAGGATATATTGCATTTAATAGCTTTTTCCTACTTACCTCTACTCTAGCTTCTAATTTTATTTTTTCTATATCTACTATTTCTTTTACAAGATTTGAATATATCTTTAACTTTTTAACAAGATCTATTGATAAACATAAATCAATTAAAAATATACCTATATATATTCCAAGTAAGAATATACATAGTTTGCTACTTATAACAAAACTAATTATACCATTTAATGAAGGATATATAAATAGATAAAATATTAAGGCTAAAAGTCCCCATACTAGTGAAAAATCTAGGCAAATAAAGCCTTTATAGTTATATTTATAGCTAGAATAATCCCACAATCTTAAATTCATAAATTTATATAAAATAAATCCTGATAAAAACTCTAACATGCTTAATAATATAATAGATGAGAAGAATATAAACAAAACTTTATAATTAGAATTAATAGAAGAAAAAAGTTCACATATTATATTCAGAATTATTGCCCCAAATCCATATATTGGAACAACACATCCAGTCATAAGTCCGGGATTTACTATTTTTTTAGACATAAAGCTTCTATATATAAATTCTAATATCCAACCGAGTGTGGAAAATATACAAAAAATAAATAAATATTTAAAAAACATCTTACTTTCACCTAACTAAATTATACCATAACAAAATAAAAGAATAAATAGATTAATTTATTCATTTATTAATTACATAATTATAAAAGAGGAAGATATACTCCCTCTTTCTAAATAGACTTATATGTTCATCGCTTACGCTTCTCAACGCTATTTGCTCAAATGTACAAACCCTGATTGATTTATTGGTTCTTCGTTAAAACTTCTCCACACAATCAGCATTGCAATTATAATTTATCACAAATTTCTAGATTTTTCAACCAATAGCATAGCGCAGTCAAATTGTTTTAGGAATACCTGAAAATACTGTGTGCCTATCTTAAATACCACGATAAATACAATTTCGGTATAAATGAATACTATGCCTATGCACCACTCAGGCATCTCATCAGATTATAAAATCCTACACTTAAGAATTTAGTAAAACTAAAATCCGCGATAGTTAGTGTCTTTCTACCTCTAGCATTTATTTATACAGGCTCTTTATATCTATATTTTTCTAATAATCTTTCTTCAATTATTTTTGATTCTTTTTGTTTTCTATTATTTATTTTTGTCATTGTTACAGGATATACACTAGCCACATACAACAAATCCTCTTCATCTCTTTGAACTACAACAGAAACAGGCTCTAATAATATTTTATAATACTCTATACTATTTTGTTTAAGATTAAAAGAGACATAATCAGGATTAGAAATAACATCTCCTATGTGATCCATTGTATAGTTAGCACTATCTATTGAAGCATATTCTTCTATGTGCTTAAAAATATGTTTATATAAACCAACAGATTGATAAATTTGCAAATCTTTAGGCTCATCTAAATACCACTTTTCTATTATATCACGTGATAAAGTGCCAACAACTTTTTTGCTTTTCTTTTTTTCCATAACATCACTTTTTAAGAAATTTGGGCTACAAACATAGAAGAATGTAGCCCTGAGTAATTAAGTAGGACTTCTGTCTCCTACATATCTACTTTCAGCAAAAATACTTACTCGAACCTTTACAGGTGTGACGGACGAAGATTTTCCGCCTTTTAATTACTCTTTACTATGATAACAGGACAAGCCTAATAAATTTGTATTTTTTTGTCTGTTACATATTAAATTTATCACAAATTTCTAGATTTTTCAACCCATTTTGTAACAAATCTACGGCTATTATACATTTTTTTGTTAAAAAGTCAACAAAAAAGACTAATTGTGATTATATCAGCCACAAAATTAAAACATGTTTTAAAAATAAAAGTCCTTATAAAATAAAGACTAATAAGCATATGGTGTCCCCGATAGGACTCGAACCTACCACCTAAAGTTTAGGAAACTTTTGCTCTATCCTGATGAGCTACGGGGACAAAAAAGCCTTAAGGCTTATTTAATAGCATTAAGTAAAAATAACAAATACATATTTAATATATAAGAAAACTTATACCCAAACTTTTGAGATACTTCACCTAAACTTAATACTTTGTCAACAAAACTTACAATCCAACTTTCCGCATACTTTGGAACTTTGTAATCTATAGGAAACATATGAGTCTCTATAATATTTATCTCCTTATCGGTCAAGCTAAAATATGTAAGAGAATTATCTACTGCGTCTTTTGGATGTTTAGTAGAAAATAACTTTATTTTGTCAGTTATTTTATCACAGTCACTAATCTTTGAAGTATAAAAATCATGGAGCAACCCTCCAACAGCTACATCCTTATAATCTAATTTTAAAGCTTTTGCAATTTTATATGAGTAGTAAGAAACTTTTAGTGAATGATTTAATCTATTTGTATTATGATGTTTTATATCTTCTATTTTCTTAAACTCTTCATTTTTAATTATATTATCTATTATAAATAGGTATTCTTGATCCTTATTATAATTTGTCATACCTTTTATTCTCACCTCAGTACTACTACATTATATCACATTTTAAGAAAAATTATAATGCTTTTTGTCATACTATTTTTGAAAAATAAAAGATGAATTATTTTCATCCTTTATTCTATTGTAAATTCTCTATTTAATGGCTGTATTTCTATATATGTATTTCCATCATTTACCTTTAGTTCTGTCCCATCTTTATATCTATATATAGTTTTACTACTTCTTTGTGATTTTTCCCAAGTAATTGGAACTGCATAACCCTCTGATATGTACCAACCAGTACCTTTACCAATATTTTCAAGAGTTTGTCTACCTTTATCATCACCACTTATAGTATAACTATTTACTTGATATGTAATTATATTTTTAGCTGTATATTGTAACCCTGAATAATCTTTATGAAGAGTATTATTTTGTAATCTATTATAAACTTTATTAACACTATCATATTCAAATGAAGTAGATCTACTATTTGAAAAGTCAATATAAACTTTGTTAGCTTGAATAGCGCCTTCCATAGTAGATAAATCTATTGAACTTACACTGTAATCTAATAGTGGTTTTTCATCAGTAGTTGTTCTATATTTATAATATTGTGCGCCACTCATTATTTTAGATGTAGTAGTAAATGCGGTGTGTTCAGTCGCAAGACCTAGGGAAGTATCTCTAGTATATCCGTTATAACTCATAAAATTTATGTTATTTACCCCTAAAGTTTTCATATCGCTTTCTGCCTGTGGGCTCCATCCAAAATGGACATATATTGCGTCATTTTCAAGTGCATAATCTAAAAAGTAATGTCTTGATGATCTAACTGAACCAATTCTACTTAAATCTTTATCTTTATAAAGAGCCATCAATCTAGTATATCCACCCTCAACTATTATTTCATATACTAAATAAGCGTCTTGAATTCCAGATTGATATCCCCATACAGTCTTTATGTTATTAATCATAACTGCATAAGGTCTAGAATTGGAGTTTAAATCAAGTATTTTTAATGGTTCCTCTTTAGGCTTTTGATTTTCAGTAACCTTTTCTTTTTCTTTAGGCAAATTCAAACATATTAAAATAATAACTACTACAATTATAAACAATATAAATAAACTTAAAACTCTTTTACCTTTTTTATTTAATCTTTTCTTCGCCATTGTATCACCACTATCATTATATCACGTATTTCTAAATTTTAGAATGTTTTTTTATAAACAATAAAGACCCTATTTGGGTCTTCTAGTAGTAAGGAGTGTTTATCAAGGATTTAACCTTGCAAAATCATTATATAAATTATATGTGTAAAAAATTTGAAAAATTTGTGTACTTTTTATGAAATTTTTAAATATTCTTTCATAGAATTTGAAATAGCAGTTGCAAACTCATCTGTATTGTTTAATATTTTATATAAATCACTTTCATAATTTATATAAGCTATTTCTAATAAATAAGGCTCAGCTACTTGTATAGCGTCATAATATTTGTTTATTCCAACATCTTCATTTCTTCCATCAACGTAGGCATATGTCTGCTTACCACCTACTTCACGAATCATGTACATGTATGGGGCGCCCTCTTTTATATCATATGGTTTATTGCCTTTCTCAATGGCTTCTTTTCTTGAATCTTCTATATCTCTTGAAGTAAAGTATTGAAAATATATACCATTACTTACTTTATCTGTTGCCTTTTTAGAATATCCAACTATTTGCCCTATATTTTTAGCAAACAAACTAGCTAAATCATAATTTACATCGTTTGGTGTATATACTTCAACGCCACCATAACTCATAATTCCATAATCGCTATTTAAATGTATTGATATACTAAATTTAGATTTGACATCATTTGGTATATCTGCTCTACCATTCTCGCCGTAATAATATAACCCGGTATCATCTTCTCTAGTAAGTTTTACTTTTAATCCAAGATCTTCTAGCTCTTTTTTAACAAGGAGTGACACCATCAAAGTCAAATCAGCTTCATTATAAGTCTTACCATTTAATGTGTAACTGGCACCGGGATCATATCCCCCATGTCCGGGATCTATTGTTATATCGTATACATCACTTGGAAGTTTAGTATCCTTTATATTAAACTCAATATAATTTTTATTTAAATCTTCATCTGTTACTGATTTAAAATCTATTTTATTGTTTTTATTATTTTTAGTTATTGTATAATACTCTAAAGTTTTATAATCAGTACTATTTTCTATTGTATAAAAATACTCATCTTTTTCAACTGTATTTTTTACAAGTAATAAATATTTACCCTCATTTAACTCATCTAAATTTATTCCTTCATTATTTTTGTCAGATAAACTAAAACAAGTTTTACCATCATTAGAGCTAAATGTACTATCAATTACAAATTCATCTTCATCACTTTTTAATATTAAAGATAAATCACTATCTAGTTTAGTATCCAAACAACCACTTAAATTCATATGATTTCCAAATATTCTAACATCTTCTAAATAAAAAGCTTCATCCTCTGTCATTTGCAAAATAGTTTTTTCTTTTTGAGAAAATACAAGTTTATAGAAAGCAAAAGCTAATACGAATAATATAACTATAAAAGTTATTATAAATATCTTTTTCATAATACCACCACTTTAATTATATCAAAAAAGTATGATTAATACCATACCCCAAATACAATAGCTGCCATAGAAAGTAGTAGCCCTATGCACCAGAAACATATTACTATATCCCTTTCATTCCATCCAAGTTTCTCTAGATGGTGGTGAAACGGAGTCATTAAAAATACTTTTTTATGGAAATAAACCATACTTATTATTTGTATCAAACAAACTAGAGTTTCAAATACAAACACACCTGCTACAAATACAAAAGTAAGTTCATGTTTTGTAATTATTGCAATAGTTGCAAGTGTCGCACCTAAGGCAAGTGAGCCAGTATCTCCCATAAATACTTTAGCAGGACGCGAGTTAAATGCAAGAAATCCTAAAAGTGAACCAACAAGTACAAAACAGAATACTGATATATCAGATGTTCCTACTATTGCAGGAGAATTCGCACTAATTAAAGCAAACGTAAGGAATGCTATCATAGATAAACCACCCGCAAGTCCATCCAAACCATCTGTAATATTTACTGCATTTGAACTTGCAACTAACATGAATAATAAAAATATACCATAAAACCACTTTAAATTTATTTCAATACCAAGTGTATATACTTCAACTATAGGTTCCGCACCGCTTTTCATATATATGAAGAAAAATATTAAAGCTATTGCTACCTGACCTATAAGTTTTTGTATCTCAGTTAGTCCTTCGTTATTTTTTCTTTTTATTATTAAGAAATCATCTATAAATCCAAGTAACGCATAACTTAAAAACACAAACATAACTATAAATAAATTCGAAGAATATTCTATTTTATTTAATAAAAGTAATATGATAATCGATAATATGGTTGGAATTATAAATATTAACCCACCCATAGTAGGAGTTCCTTCTTTTTCTTTATGTTTTTTAGATAAATAAGTACTTAAAGTTTGTTTTGCCTTTAATTTTCTTAATAGAGGTACAAGTATTATACCAGTTATAATTGATATTATAAATCCGATCATTACTGCTAGTACTCCTCTAGTTAGTTGATACATATAATCACCTCAAATATTTTAATACAACGTCTTTATCACTAAAAGGATATTTCTTATCTTTAATTATTTGATAATCCTCATGTCCTTTTCCTAGCAATAATAGTATATCATTTTTTGATAGCATTTGTATACTTTTTCTAATTGCTTTTTTTCTATTTACAATAATTTTATAGTTTTTTTTGTCAAGTTTACATGTTATATCTTTAAGTATAGCTTTAGGCTTTTCAAATCTAGGATTATCACTTGTAAATATCACATAATCTGATAATTTAACAGATATATCACCCATTATACTTCTTTTAGTTTTATCTCTATTTCCTCCACATCCTATCATAGTTATAATTCTATTATGTGGTAGTTTTGATACATTGCTTATTATTTTTTCTACTGCGTCAGGCGTATGAGCATAGTCTACAATAATAGTATTGTCATTATACTCTATAATATCCATTCTACCATCTGGACTAGACAAATCTTTTATTATTTCATAAATATTATCTATTTTAAGTAGTTTTAACATTATTATAACTACTGTGATATTATAAATATTGTATTCTCCTATTAATTTAGTAAAATACTCTTCATCGTTTAATTTAAAAT
Organism: uncultured Bacilli bacterium; assembly: GCA_947588925.1. Taxonomy (GTDB): domain Bacteria; phylum Bacillota_I; class Bacilli_A; order RF39; family UBA660; genus UMGS1613. The sequence continues at coordinate 15,939 of CANQAT010000024.1, forward strand.
GTGAACCTTTCAAAGTAGAAGTTATACCACTTATCTTATAATCATTACTAGATTTACCATACGTTATATTTGTATTATTATCAAGCAAAAAGTAGTCTTTATAAGAATCATCACTATTTACAATTGCAATAGAATTATTAGTCATTAAAAAAAGTTTTTGCTTTTCTTTTACATAAGCGTCCATTGTTCCATGATAGTCTAGGTGGTCCTGCGTCAAATTTGAAAAGATAACATAATCAAATATAAGTGTATCTACTCTACCCATAGATATTCCTTGACTGCTTACTTCCATTACTACATATTCTATTCCTTTACTTACACATTCGAGTAATAATTCATATAACTCATATAGATTTGGTGTGGTATTAGAAAGAACTCTTTTTTCATTTCCTATAAAAAATCCTAAAGTACCTATATAAGCACACTTAATTCCAGCTTTATTTAACGCTTGAAAAATCAAGTTACAAGTAGTTGTTTTACCATTAGTACCTGTCATACCAATTAGTTTTAATCCCTTTATATCATCATAATAATTATTTTCTAAGTATTCTTTTAAATACTTTTTAGTATCTTTAACTATTATAGTATTAACACTTGTCTTTTCTTTTTCACTAATTATAGTAGTAGCTCCTCTTTTAATAGCGTCCTCTATAAAGTCATGTCCATCTTTGGTTGCTCCCCTTAATGCAATAAACGTATCACCCGGTCTAACTTTTCTAGAATCTATTTTTATATTCATATAAAAAACACCTCTAGTATATTTTATGAAAATATACTATGGTGTGAATATAACTATTATTTTATACCTATTTATTTGTAACACGATCTATTCTATCTTTTAAATGTTTCTTGGCTTCCTCTATATCGTTAAAATAGATTGTTTTATCTTTTAATTTTTCGTAGGTCTCATTACCTTTACCTAAAATTAATACCATATCACCTTTTTTAGCTATATCAATTGCTCTTTTTATAGCTTTACTTCTATCTATAATTATTTCATAGTTATCTAAATCTTTTATATTTTCTATCATCATATCTATTATACTTTTAGGGTCCTCACTTCTAGGATCCTCATAAGTAAATATAGCATGGCTTGCTCCTCTAGCTACAATTTCGCCTACATATTTTCTTTTATATGGATCTCTTTCACCTGCTTGACCTATAACTACTATACTTCTTTTAATAGGAAGTAGTTTTACATATTCAAGTAATTTTGATATACCATTAGGTGTATGTGCATAATCCACCATTACATAAAAATCTTGACCCATATCAATATTTTCTAGTCTACCGCTTACATGTAGTTTAGGAATTCTTTTATTTATGTGATCCCAATCATATCCTAAAGCAAATAAGGTAAGTATAGCTGCGCTTAAATTATACACATTGAATAACCCTGCCATAGGGCTATCTACTTTATACTCTTTATTCTTATATACTATAGTAAATAAATTTCTACCCGGAAATAGTTTTATATCTTTAAAATATAAATCATTATTAGAGCCTTCTCCGTAAGTGAGTACTTTTCCATTTGAAGCTTTTAAAGCCTCATCAAAATGTTCATCATCTCTATTTAATATACAATATCCATCACTTTTAGTTTGAGTAAACAATTTACACTTGTCCTTAATATAATTTTCTAAAGTACCATGAATATTTAAGTGTTCACTAGTAATATTAGTGAGTATTGATACATCATACTTTATATCTTTAACTCTACCACGCATGAGTGCTTCACTACATACTTCCATAGAACAATATTTACAACCAGCTTTAACAAACTCTTCTAAATACCCATATAACTTATCTGAATCTGGTGTTGTATTGTTAGTATCTTTATTAAACTTAGAACAACTATATCCATTAGTGCCTATATAACCACATAAATCATTTCCAATTAATGTTTGTATCATACTAGTAACACTAGTTTTTCCATCTGTTCCAGTAACGCCAATCATAGTAAGTTTTTCTTCTGGATTATTATAAAACTTAGAACATATTTTTGGAAGTATGTCGTTTGGATTATCTACTTTTATTACTGGAATACTTTTTTCTCCAACGTCTTTTTTTACTATAACTGCGTGTGCGCCTTTATTTATTGCGTCATCGATAAACTCATGTCTATCTAGAGTTCCCATATCAGTACAAACAAATAAATCCCCTTCTTCTATCTCTTTAGAATTTATTTTTATACCATTTATTTCTACATCATAAACAGTATCAATTAGTTCGTTTAATTTTTTCATTTTCTCACCACTATTTATATTATATAACAAATTGTCTTTTTTTTACATAATATTCACTCAAAAAAGAAAAGATAACAATTGTTATCTTAATCTACATACTCAAATATTTCATCCTTTAATCCAAGAGAACTTGCTTCTAGTGTCCATTTACCAGTTGTTACTTTTACTGTTTTTAAACTTCTACAACCGGCAAACATGCCGTTATAATTTGTGACAGATTGCGTATTAAAACCGGTTAAATCTAGTTCTGTCAGGTTTGGGCAATTCCAAAAAGTACTATGCATATTTTCTACCTTTGAAGTATCAAACATACTTAAATTTAAAAATTCTAAACTAATACAATCACAAAAGACTTCATTTAGCGAGGTCACTTCACTAATATTAAATTTTTCGCCAAATTTTATAGTTTTTAAATTTGAACAACCTTTAAACATGCCCGCAATATTTGTTACTTTTAATGTATCAAAGTTGTTTAAATCTAACTCTGTTAAGCTACTACATCCTCCAAACATACTATTCATGTATTCTACTTTTGAGGTATTAAAGTTCTCTAGTCCTTTTATTGTTTTTAAATTGGTACATCCGCCAAACATTGCGCCCATATTTGTTACCTGTGATGTATCAAAATTTCTTAAATCTAATTCTATTAAGCTACTACAGCCGTTAAACATACTGTCCATCATAGTTACATTACTTGTATCAAAATTTTCTAGTCCTTTTACTGTCTTTAAGTTTGTACATCTATTAAACATCCAATGCATTGTTTTTATTTTAGACGTATCAAAACTATTTAAATTCACCTCTGTTAAACTTTTACAATCTGTAAAAGTTGCCTCCATAGAAATTATGTTTGAAGTACTTATTCCATATAAATCAATTGCTTTCAAATTAGTACAACCAAAAAACATACCTAGCATACTCGTTACATTTGATGTATCTATTAAATTTAGTTCTATTTCTTCTACTCCTTGAAAATTTCGAAACATACTACCAATAGCCACACAACTTATATATCCATCACTATATACATATATTGTTCCTGTTTTATCATCATAATATCCTTTTATACTTCCATCACTTTTTTCAGATAAGTCAGTAGATTTTAGTTCCTCTAATTCTCCTTTCGTTATTCCATCAGGAAGTACACTATCTTGTAAAAATATTATCCGTTTTACTGTTGTATTTATTGTACTCCAATTAGGCGCAGCTCCATCAGTTCCTTCATCTCCGACTAATGTCTTTATTTTTGTATTAAAAGTATTTCCATCTACAAGTGTACTTTCATTTAAGTTTTTAAGTATTTCTATATCTTCATCTGTTACTCTTGCATAATAATCATCTATTAATCCTTTTAATACTCTTTTTACTTTTGA
>CANQAT010000025.1 GCA_947588925.1 uncultured Bacilli bacterium
TCTAGTACTATTGTTCCTTTACTTGGTTTTTGTCCACTTGCTTCTATTATTATTTCTTCTCCATCACATAATAAATTTCCATTACTTTCTATTTCACATTCATATGGATTAAATTCTTCTTCTATATTTTTACTTAATATTTCTTGTTCTACTCCTCTTAAATATAATTCTCCACTTCTTAATGTTGCTTGCTTTCTTGTACTATCTATTATATCTAATACTATTGGAGTAGCTATTAAAGCTATTATTGCGAGTATTACTATAACTGCGAGTAGCTCTATTAGGGTAAAGCCATTTCTATATTCTAAATGACCCCCCCCCGTGCGAACAAATGTTCTTTTCATAACTTTTACCTCTTTCCTTTCTCTATTAATAGTTACATAATTCTTTATGTTTCCTATTACTTCTTAATATTACCATGTTTTTTAAATTTTAGCAATACTTCTCCTAACGAATTTTTTCGTTTGTGCCCATTTTCAAATTTTAAATATTTCAAAAATTAAATATTATACAATAAATATATAATATTCTTAATATCTTATTCTAAAAATGTGTATAAAATCCCTAGGGTATCATTTTGGATATTTCCATTATGTATTTTATACTCATTTTTCAAAGAACTTTTTAATTTATATCTTTACTAAACTTCTTATATTTGTTTGTTTATTTTTTATGTGTCCCTTTGCCATTGACATCATTACTATGAATGATAGAGTTACCATTAAATTCATCTTTTCTTTACCTCTTATAAAATGATCATTAAACATATAATCTCTATCTAATCTTCCATTTAGTCTTTCTACTTCTGTTCTCATTTTATATTTATTTTCATATTTTTTACTATCCCTTGCCACTGGTAAAAATATACGTCTATCTATACTTATAGGTATTCTAAATACTCTTTTATCTGTATCATATTTAAATCCATATCTTAAACATTTTCTTTGCTTATCATATCCTAAATATTTTAGTTTCTCATATTCTCCTTTTTTTATGTCCTTTATATAAAATACTTCTCCATCTTCATTATAAGATAGTGGTTTGTTTTCTATTTCTCTCATTTTCTCTTCTTTCCACATATGTCTTATATCTACTAGTGGATTTATATTATATTTATCTTTTAATAATGCATTCCTTTTTCCATCGTCGTATCCTGCATCTGCTAGAAAATTCTCCATTTTATCTAATACATATTTTCTGTTTTTATCTAAATCTTCTATCATTTCATCGGCTATTTTTTGTTCTGATACACTTGCTTTTTCTACTCTCTTCCATATTGGTAATCCATATTTTGCATCACACAATATATGAGTTTCATATCCAAAGTGCCATGTCTTCTTACTCGTTCCATCCTTAAAATTATATGTCTTACATGTCCAATCTGCATCTATATCTCTTCTCCCATCTTCTAAAGTATTTTTATTTTCTTTCTTCGCATAACTATCTATTAGTTTTCCATCTAATGCACAATCTCTACCAAAATCTTCTAAGTTATCATACATGTATTTAACATCTTGTTCAAATATTTTATCTAACTTTTCTTGATATTTTTCTAACTTTTTAAAGAATAAAGTAAATACTCTTGCTTTAGGTATTAATGTTTTTCTTTTTCCTAAATATAAATAATCTTCATCCTTTAAACCACATACTTTTCTTAATTGTGAATTCCTTGATAATTCTCTTCTAAAAGATTCTACGCTTCTATGTCCAAATATTTTTATTGCATATGTTAGATTTAACATTACTCTTACTGGAAAATCGTTTCTACCATTTCCTCTTTCATTTTCTAATTTTCTACATAGTTCTTCATCAGCCACATTATCTAAACATAGAACTAATCTCTCTAAATCTCCTAATACTTCAATTTCCATATAGTCAAAAATCGTTTTTTCTTGTATAATATTCATAGATATTTTACCTCCAATGTTTTGTTTTTATTCTTTATACATTATAACATTTTTAGGTTAAAATATCTACTAAGTCCTTGAATTTCAAGGGCTTTTTCATATTTGGTCGTATTTTTAATAAATTCTCATTTTTTTATAACAAAATGGTCTTTTTATGGGGCGAAAATTATTTTATATCATTTTTTATCCCTTATTTTTATTACTTTTTTTTTACTAACGAAATTATTCTTGATTTTTTTCATTTTCATTTTTTATCCAAGTTAATATAAGAGATATAATATAATTTTTTTCATTATCAGTTAATTCTTTTCCTTTTTTTATATGGTGCCATTTCTCTAAACATCCTCTACAACATGTAGCTGTTGCGTGCTGTGCGATAAATACAGGATGCCCTTTCATAGGAGTTTGTTTTCCATCATTTTTAATATTGCTTTTAGCAAGCCTTTCATTTACAAAAGTTGTTGCATGTTCTTTTATCTTTTTAATACCACATTTTTTTATATAATTAATATCTTCATCTTTTAAGTGAAATGAACTTCTGAATTTAGAATGTGATAAAGATACTAATACATCAGATATTATTTTTTCTTTTTTTGTTTCATCAGTCATACTAATCAAAAAAGAAAGATTATTGTCTTTCTAATTCTTCCTCAATTCTTATTAATTGATTATATTTACAGATTCTATCTGTTCTAGACATAGATCCTGTTTTAATTTGACCTAAATCAAGTCCTACTGCTAAATCAGCTATTGTAGTATCTTCAGTTTCTCCACTTCTATGTGAAATAACTGTATTATATCCATTATTTCTTGCAAGTTCTATTGTTTCTAATGTTTCAGTTATGGTACCAATTTGATTTACCTTTAATAGAATTGCATTACCCGCATGCATATCTATTCCTTTTTGTAAACATTTTTTATTAGTTACAAATAAGTCATCTCCAACTAATTGAATCTTACTTCCTAATCTTTCAGTTATTAATCTAAATCCTTCCCAATCATTTTCATCTACTGGATCTTCTATAGATATAATAGGATATTTACCTACTAATTCTTCATAAAATTCAATTAATTCTTCTGTAGTTAAAGTTCTACCTTCCCCTTTTAAATTGTATTTACCATCTTGATAGAATTCTGATGCTGCAACATCAATTGCCAAATTAACATCAACACCAGGAGTATATCCTGCTTTTGTAATTGCCTCCATTATAAGTTCAAAACCTTCTGTATTACTTTTTAAATTAGGAGCAAAACCACCTTCATCTCCCACTCCGGTTGCTAATCCTTTTTCATTCAAAACTTTTTTTAATGTATGAAATACTTCTGATCCTATTCTTATTCTCTCTTTTATAGTAGATGCCTCTGGTATAATCATAAACTCTTGAAAATCTAAACTGTTATCTGCGTGTGCTCCACCATTTATTATATTCATCATTGGTTTTGGTAAAGTTTTACCATCTCCAATATATCTATATAATGGCATATTAGCTTCTATACTAGAAGCACGTAATACTGCCATAGATACACCAAGTATAGCATTCGCTCCAAGTTTAGATTTTGTTTCTGTTCCATCTAATTCTATCATAGCATAATCGATTTCTTTTTGATTTTTTGATTCCATACCGATAACTAAATCTCTTAATTCATGGTTGACATGTCCTACTGCATTTAAAACACCTTTACCCATATAACGAGATCCACCATCTCTCATTTCTAAGGCTTCTCTTACTCCTGTAGATGCACCACTTGGAACAGCCGCTCTACCTACTATTCCATTTTCTAATATTACATCTACTTCTACTGTAGGATTTCCTCTAGAATCCAAAATTTCTCTTCCTATTACATCTTTAATTTTTCCCATAATATACCTTCTTTCTTAATCTTCGCAAATAGCGCCCTTATCTTCATAAATATGTTTTGCTCCTGTAAAAGTTAGTTTATTAGCTTTCACATAATCATCATTAATATCTTTATTTTTAACCATTTCTTTTAAGTCAACTTCTTCTAAATTAATAGTACTTTTTATAGTTAGATTATCTCCATTAAGTTTTATGTCAAAATCATAACCGCCATATAAATCTTTTAAATTATTGTATTTTAATTTTGAAGATTCTTCTAAATATTCTAAAGTATCTTGATTAGAAGAATTATAAACTTCCTCTTCTACTATTTTAGTAGCAAATGTTTTATCATAGTATATTTTATAAGTTCCACTTTTAGAATAATTCTCTAAAGTATTATCTATATTTATATTACATGATGAATATTTTTCTTTACCACAACCAAAAGTAAAAAATATCATAAAAATACAAATTACTTTAATTATGTTCTTCATATCATCACCATACTGATTATATCATATCTAATTTTAAAAATAAATATTTAACAAAAAAATAAAGCAATTTGACTGCTTTATTTTAGTAAAGTTATTCTTAAATAATATTAACAACTATTAAAAATATTCTTTATAATTTTTACTACACAAATGGTAAATATATTCTCTTTAAAGCTTCTTCATCTATTCTTCTATTAGCAATTGTCTTGCTAAAGAATCCAAGATGCTCATGATGTTTTATAGTATCATCTTCTTCAAGTGCTTGTACAATTCCAAACACATAATCTGTTTTGTGTGCAATAACACCTGTTGCTTTTTTATAAGAAATATCAATTCCTTTTAATAAAATATCTCTAGGAAACATTATTGCATTATTAAAATTTGCATACATTTAGATAATCCCTTCTACTGGCTTTAACGACTAGCCATTATATTAGTTTTTTAGAATATTAATAATAATATTAATAAACCATTTCTATATATAGTTTAAGAATTCTATATATTTTAATTTATTAAGGTAGTCTTAAAATATATGTTTTGGATAGTGCCTTCTTATATTTTTTTACTATATATAGTAACAGTTATATTTAATTAAAATTATTCAAGAACAGCTTTTAATCCGCCCATGCGGTCATATGTATCTTCAGCTACTCCACTAAATACAAATACATTTCCATATCCATGTGTTGAAAAAGTATATTTTTTACTGTTTTCCAAGCTTATACTTTTCATAGCATGTTGATAAGTCGCATAGATATAGCCACCTTTTGTTACTTTAAACAACTGATTCACTATTACATTAGTACCTGTTGATGGTAGTTTTATTGATACACCAAATCCATTTGAAGCTTTAACAATTTCAAGGGATCCGTCTGTTGTTGTAGTACTTCCAACAGTAGTAACAGGGGTTCCTATTAATTCAGTACCACCTAAATAAGCACCTATTACATCATAACTTCTAATATTTGGTACACCTGTCCAAGTAGCTGTTGTTGAAATTGTACAAGTGTCCAGGCAAGATTTAGATAACTTTACAGTCTTACCAAGATCGCTTATAGTTCCAGCAATTGGCATAACATCTACATAATAAATAGTTTCTAATGTACCTTCCATAAGGTCAGAATTAATAAATCTTTGGTAATCATCTTCTGTCATTAAGTCTTGACTGCCTTCCCAGAACATTTGTGATAAGAATTTGTATTCTTCTTCTGTAAAGCTAACTCCATTTTTATTAGTATAATATACTTCTTTAGCGTATACTGAATCACTAATAAAGCAAGTACACATTGTAACAATTAATGTAACAGCAAGTAACTTTAAACCTTTCATTTTCTCTACCTCCTATCTATATTTTAAATATACCATTTTTCGACAAAAAATAAAGCAACTGCTAGTTGCTTACAAATTTATTTCATTTTCCATTAATTGCCATGTTTAATTTTTCTAAAAATTCTTTACTTTTTTCCTCATAATTTAAGCAAGTATTAAATATACATTTTTGTTTATCAATATTGTACCAAAACATTTCAACAGTTTTGTTATCGTATATTTTTTCGTAAACAAAAGTTAATAATTCTAAATTTAACATCATATTTTCTATAGTATCTGCACTAGTTTGTTCTAATACGATGTTATTATCAATATATTGTATATAGAAATTATCGTTTTTACAAACATAACTATCTTCATTATTTTTAAATTTTTCTTTAATCCTTTTAACTATCTCATCTATATCATCAAATGTTAATTGTTTATTACTTAAATTAGAAACAATTTTATTATATTTTCCAAACACTAATTTATTATTTCTAAAAACTCTTGTTAATTCTAAATCTATTATTTCCTCAGAGTTTTCATAAGTTATCTCTAGTTTCATGTGTTTCAAGATATAATTAATATCTTTATAATTAAAATGCGCGCTATATCCATCATAATCAAATAAAATTACATCATAAGAATCGCATTCTGTACACGAATATAATGTTTTCTTATTGTTATCTTTATCAACGTAATAAAGATTAATTCCAGTTATATTTTCATCTGTTATTTTTTCTAATTTTCCTAATCTAAAATAAAATTGATTACCTGTTGTTATAAATATACTATTATGAATTTCAACATTTTCTGTTGATACATCTGCAGTATATATTTTTATTGCATTATAAGTATTTACAAAATAATAAACAAAAAATGAAACAATTATTAATACTATTGAAATTACTAATATTTTTATAGTTTTATATTTTTTATTTCTATCTTTATATAAATCTAATGTAACTTCATCAAAATTATCTTTTTTATTTGTCTTTCTTTCTCCTGCTAATATCTCATTTATATTAACATCAAATATTTCACTTAATCTAACTAATGTTGTACAATCGGGTACTGATTTACCAACTTCCCATTTACTAATTGCTTGTCTACTAATCGGTATTAATTCAGCTAATTGTTCTTGTGAGTAATTTTTATCTTTTCTTAACTGAGCTATAAATTCACCCATTTTTCTTTGATCCATACTGCACCTCTAAATAAAACTTTTATTTATACAAACATTATACCAAAATATACCAAAAATGCGATAGATAAGAAATCTATCGCATAATATTAACAGTTTATTCCTTTTACTTTTAATTCTTCTTTTTCTTTCTTGTTATCATCATACCAATGTTTATTTGGATCTTTACCAATATTTCTTTTTTCTATTGTCATCCATAATTGACCTGATATAAATAAACTTGAGAAAGTACCTACTAATAAACCTATTAATAAAGCTATATTAAAGTTTATTATCTCATGAGGCCCTACAAATATTAGGAATATTACTGGAAGAAGTGTTGTTAATGTAGTTACTAAACATCTTGTTAAAGACTGCCTTAAACTAACATTTACTATTTCTTTTAACTCTTCTTCTTTATGTATTCTATCTTTATATAATTTAGTTTTATTTTCTCTTATTCTATCAAATATTACAATCGTATCATTAATAGAATATCCAATTATTGAAAGTATTGCAGCTATAAACATACTATTTACTTCTAATCTTAATAGACTAAATAATATTACAACCATTATACTGTCATGTACGAGTGCGGTTATCGCACTTATTCCATAACTAAATTTAAATCTAATAGTTACATATATTATCATACCTATACAAGCAAATATTAAAGCTTTTACTGCATTTTCTGTTATATCTTTCTTAACTTGATTAGATATCGCACCTACACTAGTTGTAGCTTCATATTTTTCATTAAAATATTTTTCTACTTTAGTAGTTTCTTCATTATCTAATACATTATCAACAGTTATATAAATTCTATTAGAATCTATTTCTTCTATGCTTTCAACTTCATATTTTAACTCTTCTAAATCTTTTTCTATATCTGATTTAGTAAGTTTAGTATTTGAATTTATCTCTATAGTTGATCCACCTTTAAAATCAATTCCCAAGTTTAATCCTTCACTATATATATACATTAATCCAGATACTATTATTAAACTTACTACTATAAATATAACTTTCTTAGGTTTTACAAAATCAAATTTATTTTCTTTCTTCTTATCTTTATATCCTATAAATAATTTTGTATGTTTTTCAAATTTTTCGCTATTTACAAATAGGCTCATTATATATCTATTTAAATATACCATAACTATGAATGTTACTATTATACTTATAATTAACATAGTTGCAAAACCTTTAACACTACTTTCTCCAAATATAAATAGTATTACTGCAGCTATTAATGTAGTTAAGTTTGCATCTAATATAGATATAAAAGATTGTTTACTTCCTTCAGCATAAGCAGTTTTTAAACTTACTTTTCTTTTTAATTCTTCTCTTATTCTAGAAAAACTTATAACAGCAGAATCTACTGCCATACCTATACCTATTACAAGAGCAGCTATACCTTGTAGTGATAATCTACCACCTACTAAGTTAAATATTAAAAGTGTCAAGAATGTATAAGCAACAATACTAATACTTGCGATTACACCACTAATATTGTATAAAACAATTAATAATAATGCGATTGCTGCTATACCTATAATACCTGCTGTAAATATCTTTTGTAATGAATCTTCTCCAAAAGATGCACTGACAGTTTTTGAAGATATTTCAGTTAATTTAGTTGGCATACTACCACTATTTATTAAATCTACAAGACTCTGTGCTTCTTCTCTTTTGAAATTTCCTTCTATTATAACATCACTTGCAAATGCTTGATTAACGCCTGCATAAGATAAGCAATTAGAATTTTCTAAGTCTCCACATTTATGGAATGTTTGTATTCCAGCAGAATTATCTTCTCCAATTAATTCAACTGAATAATATCCAGTTCCTCCTAATCCATCTAAAGTGACAAGTTTCATATTCTCTTCATAGTCAAGCCATATTGCGATATATCTATTATCACTATCCATCTCACTTACTTTTTTTGTTGCTTCATAAAAAGTATCTGTATCTTTTATACTAAGTGAAATATAATATCCTTTACTAGCATCATATCCAACGCTTGCTTTTCCACTATTTAGAACAGTACTATCCATAAGTAGTTCGCCATCTTTTGTTCTAAATGTAAGATTTGCAGTAGTGCTTATTGTTTTTCTCGCATCGTCTATATTTGTTACACCTGCCATGGCTACACGAATATTATTTCCTTCTATAGATATCTCTGGTTCACTAACACCTAACGAATTTATACGTTTATTTATTATTTTATAGGTACTATCTACCATATCGTTTGATACCTTACCACCATCAATACTATCAACTCTGTATAGTACCTCAAATCCACCTTGTAAATCTAATCCATAATTTAAATTTTTAATGGATATATATACTCCATAAATAGATACTACTATTACTAATATAGACATTATAATCGCAGTTCTAATTCTAGTTTTTTTCTTTTCTTTCTTTGCCATTATCATCATCCCATTTCATGTTTTCTAAATTAGGTTTTACCACTTTTTTTCTTATTTCTCCTTTGACATACTCATCTATTTCATCATTATCTAAATTAAGTATATCATCAACCATTTGGTATAAAAGTAAGTTATTCGCACTCTTCCATTTTGTAATTTTTAAATAGTTCCAAATATCTTCTACTTTTATATAATCCAAGTCATTCCTTTTTAATTCTGTTACTTTGGTGTTAAGTGCTGGAGTAAGTCTTTGATATAACTCTTTAATATCTCTAAATTCAATATCCATAAGTACCTCCACATATTAATTATATAATATATTAAAGAAAAAGGAAAGAGATATTTATTGTATTTTTTAATACTTTTATGAATAAACTTGTACTATGAAAAATAAATTTATAAAATCTACTATTATACTAATCATCGGAGGTTTTTTTACTAAATTACTCGGCATGATTATTAAAATTGTTTTAACTAGATTTATAGGTAGCGAAGGTATTGGATTATACTCTATGATTATGCCTACGTTTATGCTTTTAAATGGTATAGCAAGCCTAGGTCTACCTACAGCCTTAAATGTTTTAATCGCAAGTGAAAAATATAATACTAAAAATATTGTTTTTACATCTATTATGATTTCTCTTACTATAGATATTTTAATATTTATATTTTTAATTACTTGTTCTAGTTATTTAAGTAATTATATGTTAAACGATTCAAGACTTTATTACGGATTAATAGCTATGGGATTTACTTTTCCTTTTATAACTATTTCAAATGCACTTAGAAGTTATTTCTTTGCTAAAGAAAGAATGTATCCACATGTTATAACAAATATAATTGAAGATTTAGTTAAACTTATTCTTATTATAATAGGTGTTCCATTCTTTTTAGCAAAAGGTATTGAATTTGCAGTTGCATTTGTTATTTTATCAAATGTATTATGTGAATTATCAAGTATAATAATATTTTTGTTTTTAATACCTAGTTTTAAATGTACTAAAAAGGAATTAAAACCAAATAAAAAAAATATAAAAGCACTTCTTTCTATCGCACTACCTACAACTGGAAGTAGATTAATAGGATCTATAGGTTATTTTCTTGAACCTATAATAATCACTTATGTTCTTATTAAAGTTGGATATACAAATAATTTTATCGTAAATGAATATGGAATTATAAATGGATATGTTATGCAGTTGGTTTTACTACCATCATTTTTTACTGGTGCGATATCTCAAGCAATTATACCTATAGTATCAAAAGGATATGTAAATAAAAATTATTCGTATGTTAAAAAGAAAATTAAACAAGCAATATTTTTTTCTTGTTTAATTGGTATTCCAGCAACCTTTATATTTGAATTTTTTCCAGATATATTATTAAAATTTTTATTCAATACGAATAAAGGTATTGAATATATAAAAGTAATCGCTCCAATTTGTTTACTTCATTATATACAATCTCCTATCTCCAGCACACTACAAGCTATGGGAAAAGCAAAAATATCTATGATGGGTACTTTAATTGGTACATTATTTAGAACAGCTAGTTTATTTATTTTCTCATATTTAAAAATAGGACTTTGGAGTTTAATTATCGCAACTTCAGTAAATATTATATTTGTAACTTTATTTGATCTACATTATGTCAAAAAAAATTTAAGTTATTAAATAAATTACTATATATAGAAAATCAAATATTTACTTAGAATTACATCATTTAGTTTTTTATCCTTCACTTAAAACTTTTATCTTCATATAAATTAATTTTGAATAATATCTATATCATTTTTTAACCATTTAATACAAAAAAAATAGAATTAACTATTTTTTTCAATATAATTTAACATATTTTCTAATTTTTTACATTTGTCTACATCCATTATAGGTACACCATCAAGTCTATATTTAATTCTTAATTTTTTATATTTATCTACTCCCATAGTATGATATGGTAAAAGTTCTATTTTTTCTATATTATCAAACTGTTTTAGATATTTTTTTAATTTTAAAATATATTCTTCATTATCGTTAATACCAGGTACAATTACTTGTCTAATCCATATCTTATTTTTATGTTCTTTTAACTTTTCTATAAATTGATTAAACATTTTCATACTTTTACCAGTTATTTTTTTATATGATTCTTCATCTATAGCTTTAATATCTAACAATACTAAATCTGTATATTTTAAAATATCATCTAAATACTTTGTATCATATCCAACACCAGCAGTGTCTATACAAGTATGTATACCTGCTTTCTTACTTAATCTTAACATATCTAGTAAAAATTCTGATTGGTATAGAGGCTCTCCCCCCGAAAAAGTTACTCCTCCACCTTCTTCAATATATGATCTATATTTTCTTACTACATCTACTACTTCTTTTGATGTAACTTTTGTTTTAGACAATTTATTCCAAGTATCGGGATTATGGCAGAATAAACATCTAAGTGGACATCCCTGCATAAATATGACTACTCTTATATTCGGTCCATCAACTAACCCCATAGTTTCTATGGAATGTATATAACCTTCACTATACTCTTTCATGGAAAGTCCTACTTATTACTTCTTCTTGTTGTTCTTTAGTTAATTTATTAAAGTTAACTGCATAACCAGATACTCTAATAGTTAGATTTGGATATCTATTTGGATTGTTCATCGCATCTATTAACATTTGTTTATCTAATACATTAACATTCAAGTGATGTGCACCACCACCAAAATATCCATCTAATATTTTTACTAAATTACTAATTCTAGTTTCTTCTTCTTTTCCAAGTGTATCAGGTGTAATAGAGAAAGTATTTGAAATACCATCTTCTAGATAATCTTTATATGGAAGTTTAGCTACTGAAGCAAGGGAAGCTAAGGCTCCTGATTTATCTGCACCCTGTGTTGGATTAGCTCCAGGAGCAAAAGGTACTCCACTCTTTCTCCCATCTGGTGTTGCACCCGTATGTTTTCCGTATACTACATTTGATGTTATTGTAAGTATAGAAAGTGTTGGCTTACTATCTCTATATAGAGGATATTTTCTTAATTCTCTATATACTCTTTTTACTAAATTAACTGCAACCCCATCAACATTTTTATCATTATTTCCATATCTAGGATAATCAAATTCTATATCAAATGATTCCGTTAATCCTCTATCATCTCTTTTTACTCTTACATGTCCATATTGAATTGCTGAAAATGAATCTACAACTATGGAAAGTCCTGCAAGTCCAAAAGCCATTAAATATTCTGGATTAGTATTTAAAAATGCCATTTGACTACTTTCGTATGCATATTTATCATGCATATAATGAATTATATTTAGGGCATCTACATATATTTTTACAGTTTTCTTTAATACTTTATCGAATTGTCTTAATACCTCTTCACAGTCTAAGTATTCTCCTTTTATTTCATCTATTCCATCTATTACAAGATCTCCTGTTATCTCATCTCTACCACCGTTTAATGCATATAAAAGTACTTTAGCAAAGTTCATTCTAGCTCCAAAAAACTGTGATTGATATCCTAAACGCATAGCAGATACACAACATGATATCGCATAGTCATGGCCAAATATTGGTCTCATTAAGTCATCGTTTTCGAATTGTAATGCATGTGTCTTAATAGACATTTTACTTGTATAATTTTTAAAATTTTCAGGTAATTTTTTACTCCATAAAATAGTTAAATTAGGTTCTGCTGATTCTCCTATATTATTTAATGTATTTAAAATACGAAAAGATGTCTTAGTAACAAGAGACCTTTGATCATCTAACATACCTCCAATTGATTCTGTAACCCAAGTTGGATCACCTGCAAATAACTCGTTATATTCAGGAGTTCTAAGATGACGAATTAATCTTAATTTTATTACGTATTGATCTATTAATTCTTGTGCTTCTTCTTCAGTTAAAGTACCATTTTTTATATCTCTTTCTATATATATATCAAAAAATGTTGTATTTCTTCCTATACTTGTTGCTGCACCATTATTTTGTTTAGCTGCTGCAAGATAAGCAAGATAAGTCCACTCTATTGCTTCACGAGCGCATTTAGCAGGCTTTGATACATCAAAGCCATATCTACTTGCCATTTTTTTGATTAGTTCTAAAGCTTTTATCTGCTCATTTACTTCTTCTCTAAGTTGTATTATAGATGTATCTTTAATGTCTTTTAATTTACTTAAATCTTCCTTCTTTTTTTCTATCAAGAAATCTGCACCATATAAGGCAAGACGTCTATAATCTCCTATAATTCTTCCTCTACCATAGGCATCAGGTAATCCTGTAATTAAATGATTATGACGAGCTAACTTTATCTCATCAGTATAAGCATCAAATACTCCATCGTTATGTGTTTTTCTAAATTCTTCAAATGAAGATTCTAATTCTTTATCAAGTGAATATCCATATGAATTTAATGCTGATTTAACCATTCTAAGTCCACCATAAGGATTTACTATTCTTTTTAATGGTTCATCTGTTTGAAGTCCAACTATTACTTCATTTGATCTATCTATATAACCTGGTTCAAAGTTATCTATACCACTCATAATAAATGTTTCTACATCAAGTACACCACTAATAGCCTCACGACTAAGTAATTTTTTACATTTATTCCATACTTTATCTGTTTTTTTAGATTTACCTTTTAGGAATTCTTCACCATCTAAATACTCAGTATAATTGCTTTCAATAAAGTTTTCTACGTCTATATTAGTCTTCCATTTACTCCCTTTAAAATCATCGTAAAAATCCATGATTACCTCCTACTACTTTCCAAAAATTCTTCTTCATTCCAAATAGTTATACCAAGTTTTAATGCATCATCATATTTACTACCTGGATTTTCTCCAACTATTACTACATCAGTCTTTTTACTAACAGATGATGCATTTTTTCCACCTAGTGATTCAATTAATTCTTTTGCCTCATCTCTTGTTAAAGTACTTAATCCACCAGTAAGTACAAAAGTTTTATCTTTAAATAATTCATTTATATTTTTACTTTTACCAATATATTTCATATTTAATTTATAATCTTTTAGTTTATTTATAAGATCTTTATTTTTTTCTTGTGAAAAATAATTTTTAACACTTTCCGCAATACATCCGCCTATATCTTTTATGCTTGCTAGATCATCTATTGTAGCTTTAATTAATTCATCTATATTTTTATAATATTCACTAAGTATTTTAGCAGTCTTTTTACCAACATGTTTTATTCCAAGTCCAAATATTAATCTTTCTAATGAATTCTTTTTACTGTTTTCTATATTATCTAGTAATTTACTTATACTTTTTTCTCCAAATCCTTCTAATTCCATGAGTTCTTCTTTATGTTCATACAATTTATAATAGTCTCCTATATTTTTTAAGTAACCCATGTTATAGAAATCTTCTACTATTCTTTCTCCAAATCCCTCTATGTTCATCGCATCTCTAGATGAAAAATGTATAAGTCCCTCTATATTTCTAGCATCACAAGATGTATTAGGACAGAAGTATGCTACCTCATCATCTTTTTTTACAAGTTTAGTTCCACATATAGGACAATTTTCTATCATTTTAAATGGTACTTCTCTACCATCTCTTCTATCAAATTTAGCTTCTACTACCTCAGGAATTACATCCCCAGCTTTTCTAATTGATACTATATCCCCTATCATAATGTTTTTTTCTCTAATAAAATCTTGATTGTTTAATGTCGCACTTCTAACTACACTACCTTGTAATCTAACTGGATCTAAATCAGCCCTAGGTGTAATCTTACCTGTTCTACCTACACAAAATTCTATATGATTTAGACGAGTTAAAACTTCTTGAGCAGGAAATTTATAAGCTATTGCCCATTTAGGCACTTTAGCTGTTACCCCAAGTTTTCTTTGATCAGTATAATTATTTACTTTTATAACTATTCCATCTATTTCATAAGGAAGAGTCTCCCTAAATTCTTTCCAATGTTCTATATAACTTAATAAGTCTTTTAAATTATCTACTTTAGTTATATTAGGATTTACTGTAAATGTTAATTCTTTCATAAACTCTAATGATTCATATTGAGTTTTTAAATCATATTTATCAGGTTCTGGAATGTGATACATAAATGTAGATAAATTACGGTTTGCTGAAATACGACTATCTAATTGTCTAACTGATCCTGCAGCAGCATTTCTTGGGTTTGCAAACTCCTTTTCTCCCTTTTTTCTTCTTTCCTCATTTAATTTTAAGAAAGAAGCTTTAGGCATATATATTTCTCCTCTTACTTCTATATCTATATCATCTGGTAAAGATAATGGTATATTTTTTATTGTTTTTACATTATGAGTTATATCTTCTCCTGTTATTCCATCTCCTCTAGTTGCTCCTCTTACTAGTTTACCATTTTTATAAAGCAGAGAAACACTAAGTCCATCTATTTTAAGTTCACATACATATTCTGGATTTTTTACTACTTTTCTAACTCTTTCATCAAATTCTATTATCTCATCAGAATTAAATATATCTCCTAAACTCATCATAGGTACTTCATGAGTAACTTTTTTAAAATCACTAATTACTTCTCCACCTACTCTTAGTGTTGGTGAATCACTTCTTACTAATGAAGGATGATTTGTTTCTATTTTTATAAGTTCATCCATATAACTATCATATTCTTGATCTGTTATACTAGGATTATCTAGAGTATAATACTCATAATTAGCTTTATTTATTATTTTAATTAGTTCATCAATTCTAATTTTTAATGATTCAGTTTCCACTATTATCACCTATCTAATTATATCATACACTTCTACTTATTCGCAATATCACTAAATCAAAAAGGCTTATACGCCTTTATTTTGCTTTCTATATTGTATATTATAAGTAAATTTTAATTTCAATTTATTTGGTATAAATCTACCAAAGATATATAGTAATTTTATTTTAAATCCAGGTATTATAACTAATTTATTTTTAAACATTTTATCTACTGTGTAGCTAGCTACATATTCACTTGATAAAGCTTTTATTTTAAATTCACAATTAGCGACATTATTAAAATTAGTATTAACTGGCCCTGGACATAATACACTTATATGTACATGACTATCTCTTCTTCTTAATTCTTCATATATAGCGAGTGTTAAATTATATACATAAGATTTAGTTGAATAATAAGTTGCCATAAGTGGCCCCGGCTGAAACGCTGCGCTACTAGATACATTTAGTATATAACCACTATCTCTTTTTATAAAATCTTTTAAAAATAGTTTTGTTAAAATATGTACCGCTTTAATATTTAAATTTATCATAGATAATTCGTTATCCATATCTGTTTTATCAAATACTCCAATAAGTCCATATCCTGCATTATTTATTAAAATATCTATATTATCATCTTTAGTTAAGTTATATAAATTCGTGCAGTTATCTTCATGTCTTAAATCCATAGGTATTATTTTTACATCACAAGTAAGTTCTTTTTCTAACTTTTCTAATTTTTCTTTATCTCTAGCTACTAGTATTAAATCATATCCCATTTTACTTAATGTTCTAGATATATCTCTACCTATTCCACTACTAGCTCCCGTTATTAATGCTTTCATTTAATCACCATTTATTATTATGAATATTTTTCTATTATATAATTACTTAAACTTTCATATGTGTTTTCTAACTCTTTATTTATTAACTTATATTCTAAATCATTAATTACATCAGTTAAGAATTTATCTGGCTTTCTATTTAATAATTTACATACTTTTTTAGCATCTATTTCTATTTCTCTTCTACCATGTATATAAAGATTATTATATGCTTCATTAACTTTCTTTTTATCTATTCTTTTAATCTCACTTACTATTGTAGATATATAAAGTCCATATTTATATAGATTATTGTTATCTAATACATCTTTGTCTAATAATTCATTTATCTTTTTTATGGAATCTTTTTCTCCATTATTAAATGAGTATTTATCTAGTACATCAAGTTGTGCCCATGTACCTATTAAATATGTCGTTGGAACTAATTTATCTATATTAGATAATTCTAAATCTATATCTAATTCAAGTTCTTTAATAAGGCTTATTCCATAACTAGAATTATAGCTTGAAAATATTTTATCTAATTCTTCTTTCTTTCTAAAATAAGATAAGGATTTGAGTAAATGTTTATATTTTTTTATGGCTAATTTAAGTTCATCATCTAATTTAAAGTTTAATACAGTTGCAAATCTAATCGCACGAAGTATTCTAAGTGAATCTTCTGATATTTTTTTATCTGCATCTCCTACTGTTCTTATTATTTTATTATCTATATCACTTTTTCCATTTAATAAATCTATTAAATTACCTTCACTATCAATACACATAGTATTCATAGTAAAATCTCTTCTTTTTAAATCATCTTCTAAATTATCTATATATTCTATTTCTATAGGTTTTCTATTATTTAAATACTTTATATCTTTTCTAAATGTAGTTAGTTCAAACCTCATATTGTTATATATAAGAGTTACTGAACCATATTGTTCTGATGGTAAAGCTGATATACCAAATATTTCTTTTATCTCTTTTGGAGTTGCACTTGTACATATATCATAATCTATACTTTTAAGTCCCATATATAGATCTCTTGGATATCCTCCTACTAAGTATGCTTCATATCCGTTTTCATTTAATAATTTTAGTACTTCAAGAGAATTATTGTTCATCTAATCACCATTAATAATTATACCATATCTATAAATTTAATTACATAATATTAGCAATAAAAAAATTTATTTTACAAAAAAGCCATTGAATAATCAACGGCCTATTTTATTAATTTAAAGCTTCTTTTAATTTAGATCCAGCTTTTCCTTTAACTGCTACTCTTGCAGGTATTTTTACAGTAGCACCAGTTCTTGGATTACGTCCTTCTTTAGCAGCTTTCTTTTCTGCTGTGAATGTAAAGAATCCAGTTAAAGTTACTTTTCCTTCCTTTTTTAACCCAGTAGTTACACCACTCATAAATGCATCAAGTGCACGAGTAGCATCTGCCTTTGTTAATCCGGCTTCTTCAGCCATATAATTTACTAAATCTGTTTTAGTCATCAAGACTACCTCCCTATCTAATTAATAAGCCTATGTTGCTTACAATTTAATGTTATCATATCTAAGAAGAGATTGCAACAATTTTTTTGAATTTTTTGAATTTTTACTAATTTTGTACTAATTTTTCATTTATTTTCTTAAAAAAATATATATTATCTTTATTTAGTAATTAGTTCATAACACCTACGCAACTACAAGTACAACACGGAACCCGCCGTTGGTGCTAGCAATGCCACCGCTGCCGCCGAAGTAGAACACACCCGCAGAGGACGTATTGCCGGAGAGACCACCGCGTATGAACCAAGGGTGCGACGAACGAACGAAATTATGTGAATCTCTATACCATCCACTTGTATCGCTTAAAGCCTGTCCATAACATATTCCTTTATTACATGCTGTAAGGGCTAATGATGCATCGGCTGAATCTGGTACTTCACTTTCATATACTTCATAATATTTTGAGGCTGGCATATTTGAACTTGAAAAGCCACTTGAAACATAATAGTCTTTTAAGTATCCCATTGCATATTCCAAGATTCCTCCACTCATGTCATATACTCCTGTGATATTTCCTGTCGTACTTGCTCCTTCTCCACATAACGCTATTTCTTCTTCTGTCCCTGGTGTTTTATTATCATATGTACATGTTCCAGTTTCTGAATAGCCATCTGCTGGTGGCTTTCCACTACTTCGTCCTGTATATCCTGCATAATAGGCACCATCCATATATATTCCAGAGTCATTTTTATATACTTCTTTGTTTGCTCCTGTATAATTTGAATTTCCATATTTTCCATATTTACTTTGAGATAAATATGCTACCGCTCCCCATTCACTATTCTTTGCCATATGACTATCAAATGATATTCCATATTTCATTTCAAATTGTCGTGATGTTAAGAACAGTGTACTTACATTTTGATTTGTTAACGATTTTAAATTTGGTAGCACTGTTGGTTTATCTTTTGTTCCTGTTGTCTCAAACTTTCCTACCCATATTCCACTTAACTCTTCATCCCCAAATTTAAATGCTGAATGTAATATATAGCCATCGTCTGCAACTGTTTTTTCTGTTGTTATAAACTGTATATCGATTGCTCCTGGTAATTCTGAACTTTCTCCACACATTCCATAATCGTCATCTATTTTATATTCATATCTTGGTATCCATACAAACATTCCTATTATATCTGTTGCTTC
>CANQAT010000026.1 GCA_947588925.1 uncultured Bacilli bacterium
AAAGTAATACAAAAACGGGTTATTTTTCCCGCTAATGTTAAAAAAATTTTAAGACATTTTCAAAAATTATTGACAGACATACATAAACACATTCTATAAATTATACACCATATCATATAGAAAAAAAGATATTAATAATAAACATCTTTTAAATATAATCCACAAGCGGGTGCGCACATTCCAGCCTTAGTTCTATCTTTAAGCTTTAGTATTTCTATAACGTCCTCACTTTTATATTTTCCCTCACCTATTTCTATTAAAAAACCAACTATATTTCTTACCATATATCTCATAAAGCCAGTTCCTAAAATAGATATGGTTATTTGATTTACATTTTTTACATCTCTAATAAGTGAAGTTTGAATAATCGTTCTTGTATAATCATCTTTTTCTTCATCAATTTTAACAAAAGACCTAAAATCGTGAGTACCCTCTAAATACTTTAAAGCGCGTTCCATCTCAGGTATATCAAGTTTTTTATTGTACTGATAAACATAATCCTTTTCTATAGGATTATAAGTTCCCATATTTATTTTATATATGTATTCTTTTGCCTTTACATCAAACCTAGCATGGAAGTTATCACTTACTTCCTTAACTTCTTTAACATATATGTCATCAGGAAGTAAACTGTTTAAGGCATTTTTTAATTTTTCAGGAGTTATATTTGTTGAAATATCAAAGTGCGCACACTGTGAATATGCATGCACTCCAGCGTCCGTCCTACCTGATGCAGAAACGCTAACAGCCTTATTTGCATTTATACTTTTTAAAGCACGTTCTAACTCACTTTGAACGGTTTTCATTCTAGGCTGTTTTTGATATCCATTATATTTTGATCCATCGTATGAAAATCTTATAAAGTATCTCAAACTAAATCACTTCCTTAAACATACAAACTATAAATAATATTATAAATAGTATCAATAGTATTTTAGATTTAATATTACTAGTTTTTTCATTAATATTATAAAAACTTATTTTTAAATTTTCTATTCTTTGATTCATTTTATTTATAGAACAGACTATTACAGGAAAAACATAATTTTTTATATTATATTTTCTAACACCGCTAAGTTTCTGCGAGTCACTAATACTTTCAAAAGAGTCCATAAAACATTTTATAAAATATAAAGATAAAACGAAATCTAAAGAAATTTTATAAGTATCTATATGAATTCTTTTAAGTGGATTAATTATTTTGTAAATGCCGTAGTGTATCTCATTAAAACTAGTATTCAAAAGATATATTTTTACAAGAATTAAGATAAGTAAAATTTTATATAATAAAACTAAATTAAATAAAATATTATATTTCCTTAAAACAATTATATATATAATTAGATAAATTAACAATAGAGGTATAACTTTTTTTAATGACTTTACATATATTTTTATATTCTTATCAGTTATTAATAAAAGTATTAAAGTTAAAGTAGTAATAAATAAAATTAAGTATATAGATTTAGCAATAATCAAACATAAACAAATTATTATTAGTATTAAAAGTCTTTCTAAAGGTGCAACTCTTTTTATAAAGTTATTCTTTGTATCAAACATTTCTATATATATCCTTTATTAAATCGTTTATGTTATCTCTATACATTAATTTAATATTCTTTTTATTTAATGCGACTTTTCTAAACTTTAAAACATCTGGCATATCCATACCTAGTTTATTTAGTAATTCCTCATTATCGAATATTTCATATTTATTACCACACATTAAACCACTATCAAGTAGTAAAACATTATCTGATACACTTAAGAGGAAGTTAGAATCATTTGATGTTATTAATATTATCCTATTTCTCTTTTCTTTTTTGATAAGTTTTGCTACATTTTCTATACTTTTACTATCTAAACCATTTGTAACGCCATCTAATAAAACTATTTTTTTATCACCCATAAATGTTTTTATTATGAGTATTTTTTTCTTCTCTCCTGAACTTAAGTCACTATAATTTTTCTTAAGTATATCTTCATCTAAAGAAAAGTATTTTAATAATTCAAATAATCTATTATTATCTAATTTATCCAATCCATATTTTATATCTTCAAGTATGTTTATATTAAATAGTGTTTTATCATCATGAGTTAAATAAGCAATATCTTTTCTAAGATTATATATATCTTTGTTTTTAGAATTACTGTTTATTTTTTTTCTTCCTATTTTTATATCTCCAGTAAAATTTAAATCTAAACCATATATCAAGTTAAATAAAGCACTCTTATAATTACCTAAAACACTATATACTCCATTTTCTTTTATATCTAAACTTAAATCTTTAAAATTTTTATTATTAATATTAACTAATTTTATTTCCATATTAAATCCACCATCTCGCCATAATCATCTACTACATTATCAATCAAATTATAAGATATAAGTTTATGTGATAAATCTATTAAAAATGGAAGTTTTATATTGTTTTTAGTTAGTAGTTTCTCGTCATTTAATAATTCTTTAACACCATCATTAGCAACTATTTTACTGTCATTTAGTATTATTAGGTTATCGCATATACTTAAATCCTCACTATTATTTGTAGTAAAAATTATTGTGCATTTTTTACTTTTCTTTAAATGATTTAAGTATGAAATTATTTTTGTTTTATAGTCTTTATTAAGTGAATCAAATATGCCATCTAAAAGTATTAGTTTAGGTTCGTGTATTATTGAGCGGGCAAATGATACTATTGTTTTTTGTGAGTGTGAAAGTGAATTTATATTTTTATAGAGTAAATCTTCAATACCTAATTTCTTCGATATTTCATAAACTTTTTTATGTGCATTTCTAGGTTCTATATTAAGATTTTCTAAAGGTTCTATTATATTATTAAATGCAGTCCCACACCTCAAATTAGTTATTCCAAGGTTAATTCCCATATCTTTACTATCTAAACTTACATTCCCAGTATAATTTAAAAGTCCAAATATACACTTTAAAAGAGTTGTTTTCCCACTGCCATTTGGTCCCATTAATGAATATATCTTTCCCTCTTCAAATTCTAGGTTAATATCTTTTAAATTTTTATAAGTTAAGCTCACACTAATCATAAGTATCACCTTGAGTTTATATTATAATATAGTTTTATTCTAAAGTAAAGTCAAATATCAAAAAAGCATAAAGATTTACTTTATACTTCCTAGCCTCTTTTGATATGAATTTAATTCTTCTTCTACCACATTTTCTAAGTTATTTAAACTCTTTTTTATTTCTTTAATTACTTCTAATTTTTTATGAGTCAAACCTTCTTTAGTATCTGATTTAAGTTTTACAGTTTTACCATCTACAGTTAATTTAGATGAATAAGCAGTAAATTCAAGTCTTACATTACCATCTTTATCTATAAACTTATATAACCCTTCGTTGTCTGTTACTAAAGCTAACCCCTCATGAAAACCTTTCGCATAAATGTACCTACCTGGAATTACTTCTTTGCCTGTTCTATCAATATATCCCCATTTGTCTTCTTTATTTAGAGCTGGAACTAACCCTTCATTGAAATCTTCTAACGCATAATATTTATCTCCAGCTGAAATTACTTCCTTTCCTTGCTTATCTATAAGTTTATCTAAGTTTTTACAATCTGTTACTAAAGCTAAGCCCTCATGAAAGTTTTCCACGTAAATATACCTGCAAGGAATTACTTCTTTGCCTGTACTGTCAATATATCCCCATTTGTCTTTTTTATTTATAACTGCTGCTAAGCCTTCGGAAAAGTCGAATGCAAATTTATACCTGGAACGAGTTGTTTCCTTTCCCGTTCTATCGATATAACCCCATTTGCCTTCTTTAGTTCGAACTCTAGCTAGACCTTCGTGAAAGTCTCCTACTGATTCATAATTACATTGAATTACCTTTTTTCCTGTTCTATCGATATAGTCCCATTTACCTTCTTTATTTTGAACCACTGCCAAGCTTTCTGAAAAATTTCCAACATAATTATAATTACAAGAAATTGCCTCTTTTCCCGTACTGTCAATATAACCCCATTTACCTTCCTTATTTTGAACTCTAGCTAGACCTTCATGAAAGTCTCCTACTGATTCATAATTACATGGAATTACTTCTTTTCCTTCTTTGTTTATATAGCCACATAAGTTTTGAGCGTTTCTAACTGCTGCTAAGCCCTCATGAAACTCACCTATATATGCATACTTGTTCTCTATATAATCTTCAAACTTAAAAAAATCCATAAAAACCTCCTAATTAATACATTCTATTATATAACTATTTTATTTTAAAGTAAAGTTAATATTCAAATAGCGCAAAAATTTACTTTATACTTCCTAACCTCTTTTGATGTGAATTTAATTCCTCATCCACTATACTTTCTAAATTATTTAAACTATTTTTCATTTCTTTAATTATTTCTAATTTTTTATGAGTTAATTCTTCTTTACTATACGCCTTAAGTTTTATAGCTCTACCAACTATAATTAATTTAGATACATAAACGATAAAGTTAAGTTGTACTACGCCATTTTTATCTATAAAATTATTTAATCCGTCATCGCCTGTTACTAAAGCTAATCCTTCATGAAAATTTCCTGATTCCACATATTCACAAGAAATCGCTTCTTTTCCTGTTTTATCTATATAGACACGTTTGTCTTCTTTAGTTTGAACACGTGCTAAAGCTTCACAAAAGTCTTCTGCGACTTTATAGTTACAAGGAATTACTTCTTTTCCATCTTTATCTATATATCCATATAAACCTAACTTATTTCGAACTAATGCCATGCCTTCATGAAAATTTCCAACATAATCATAATTACAAGAAATTGCTTCTTCTCCTGTTTTATCAGTGTATATCCATTTGCCTTCTTTAGTTCGAACTACCGCTAAACCCTCGTGAAAGTCTTCTGCATATTTATACTTACAAAAAATTATTTCTTTTCCATCTTTATCTATATATCCATATAAACCTAACTTATTTCGAACTAATGCCATGCCTTCATGAAAATTTCCAACATAATCATAATTACAAGAAATTGCTTCCTTTCCTGTTTTATCAGTGTATATCCATTTGTCTTCTTTATTCTGAACTTTTGCTAAACCCTCGTGAAAGTCTTCTGCATATTTATACTTACACTGAATTATTTCATTTCCATCTTTATCTATATATCCATATAAACCTAACTTATTTCGAACTAGTGCCATGCCTTCATGAAAATTTTCAACACATTTATGCTTACAAAAAATTACTTCTTTTCCTGTTTTGTCAATATAGACACGTTTGCCTTCTTTAGTTCGAACTATCGCTAAACCTTCGCAAAAGTCTTCTGCAACTTTATAATTACATTGAATTACCTCTTTGCCTGTTTTATCAATATAACCCCATTTGCCTTCTGAATTTAAGACACGTGCTAAACCTTCGTGAAAATTTCCTATATATCCATACTCGTTTTCAACGCAATCCTCAAATTTTAAAAAATCCATATAATCCTCCAAATCAATACATTTGCAGTTATTATATATAATTTATTAAAAACTGTCAATAATAAAAGAGGTGAGTATATGAAAATAGATACTAATATAGATAAAATATTTGAAACTATAAATACGATGAATGGAAAAAGTAGTGATATCGTAACTAGACTAATAGAAAAAAAGAATTATAGAGTTGGATACATATTTTTAGAGAGTGTTAGTAGTGACGATAAGATAAGTGACTTTTTAAATAAGGCTATTATTAATTTGGACAGAAAAAAATTATTTGATTCGTTTTATGAACAAGTTAAAAACAGCATTTACAACAGTAACATGAAGACATGTGAAACTTATGAAGATATGTTTTACTACCTAGCTAGTGGTTTTACTATAATCGTTGTAGATAACTCAACAAAGGCAATAGTAATTGAGACAAGGGCAAACCTCGATAGAGGTGTGGTTGAGTCAACTAGTGAGACTATTATACGAGGTCCTAAAGACAGTTTTACTGAAAATCATAATAAAAACCTTGGTCTAATAAGAAAAAGAATTAAAGACCCAAATTTGTGGTACGAAGATGTTAAAGTTGGAAGGAGAAGTAAAACTAAAGTTACAGTTGCATTTATAAAAGATATAGTACCAGACTGGAAAGTACAAAGAATACTTGACGATTTAAAAGCTATTGACATAGACGCAATAATAGATAGTGGTTACATAAGAGAGTTGATAGAAAAGAACCAAAAGTCAGTTTTTCCAAAAGTCATAAGTACTGAAAGACCTGACCAAGCGTGTACATCACTACTAAATGGTAAAATTGTAATACTTGTTGAAAATACACCTTTTGTATTAATTCTTCCTGCAGTACTTACTGACTTTATTCATTCACCTGAAGATAACTATCAAAAATCTTTTAATATATCTTTTTCAAGAATAATAAGAATTATATGCTTTTTTATAGCTTTAATCACACCCGCACTTTATATTGCATTAATGACATACAATCCAGAAATAATACCAGACCAGTTATTAATATCGGTTGCAATTCAAAGAGATGGTGTGCCATTCCCTACTGCAATAGAGGTATTATTATTCGTTCTTACATTTGAAGTATTAAGAGAAGCGGATATACACTCTCCATCATTTTCAGGAAGTGCGATGAATGTAGTTGGTGCGTTAATATTAGGTGATGCGGCAGTTGCGGCTGGAATAGTCTCACCTATTGTAATAATAGTCGTGGCTGCAACCTCTATATCAGAACTCGTATTTTACGATGTTGATGTAATAGACGCAGTTAGAGAATGGAGAATATTATTTATACTAGGTGCGACATTTATGGGTATCGTAGGATTTATGCTTATATTTATCATGTTTATTGCTAAACTATCTAGCCTAGAATGCTTAGGAACTCCATACCTTACTCCATTTAGTCCTATAAGTGTTAGAAGCCTTAAAGATAGTGTAATTAGATTATCTAGGAAACATCTTAAAAATAGACCTACTTATCTAACTAAAAATGTAAAAAGAATGGGTGACTTAAATGAAGAAAATAATAATTAGTTTAGTTTTACTATTAACTTTATGTGGGTGTTGGAACTATAAAGAGTTAAATGACTATTCTATCGTTACAGGAATAGCAATAGATAAAAAAGATGATAAGTATGAGGTTAGTGTTTTAATATCAAACGCACCTAAAAGTAGTGGGGATAACAGCGACTCCGCACAGTCCCAAATAGTAGTATATTCAGAAGATGGAGAGTCTCTATTTCAAGCACTAAAGAATATAGGACTTATATCTCCTAAAGAACTTTATATAGGTAGTTTTTCAGTACTTGTAGTATCAGAAGATATTGCAAAAGAAGGCCTTGAAAATGTTGTAGATTTATTTGTTAGATATACTAGTGCGAGAAATAATTTTTATATAGCAATTGCAAAAGATACTAAAGCCGTTAATACTCTTAAAATACTAACTCCTCTTGCTAGTTTCCCATCTCAAAATATAGCAGATAACCTAAAATTTACAACTAATCTTCAAGGAACAATAGCAAGGACAAGTTTTAATGATTTACTATCTATTCTTTTAAGAGATGGTATTGAGCCTTCAATAAACTCTATAAGTGTTGTAGGAGACCCAGATGAAGGAGAAAGTAAAGAAAACTTAGAATCTAGTATGCCTAAAGCGTATATAAAAATTGGAAATCTTGCTATATTTAAAGATGATAAACTTGTAGACTTCACTACTCACGATGAGAGTCTAGGTATAAATATTATAAATAATATGATAAGTGAGATGTATTTAACTTTAAATTATAAAGATGGATATGTAGTAGTAGATACGACATCTTTTAAGTCAAGTATTAAAACGAGTGTTAAAGATAATAAGCCTACTGTTGATATAAGCGTTGAAGGTGAGGCTAGAATAATAGAGGTGCGTGGCAAGATTAATTTAGAGGATTCAAAGGTAATAGAAGAATTAGAAAAGAAATCTAATGATAAGATTAAAAGTCATATAAACGAGGCATTAAGTATTGCTAAGAAATATAAATCAGATATATTTGGATTTGGACTTAAATTTTATCAGAACCATCCTAAGTATTTTAAGAGTGTTAAAGACAATTGGGATGATGTTTTTACTGAAATAGATGTTAATATAGATAGTAAACTGATACTTAAGACTAAGGTATCTTCTAAAAATAGTTTGGAGGAAATACACGATGAAAAAAAAGATTACTAATTTTGAAGTAGCAACCTTAAATTATTTTATTACTAGAGCGTTTATTATCGGTATTACTTTTAATGCCTTGATAAACTCTATGAAACAAGATAGTTGGATTATACCTCTTTTAAGTGTTATTCCGGGTATTATATTTATATTACTTGTAGAATATATTATGAACTATGAGCCATCACTTAGCCTGCCTGATAAGATTATTAAATTATTTAAAAGAAAAATAGGCATAGTTATTATAACTATTACATCATTGTTTGCATACCTAATGTGTACTTTAAACTATTTGAATTTGTGCAGCTTCATACAAAGTCAGTTTTTAACTAAGACGCCTATTCTTGCTATAGCTATCCTTTTTGCTATTGCAAGTTACTATATTTTATCTAAAGGAATTAATACGGTATCTAGGACTAGTAATATACTCTTTTATCTAAATATATTACTCTTAGTAATCAGTTTTTTAGGGTTACTTCAGTCACTTAAAATATCTAATCTACAACCTTTCTTTGTTTCAACTTTAAAAGATTATGCAAGTGGTTTAAATGGCTTTTATGCATTTAATATCGCTCCTATGGTTTTACTTACTATGATTCCAAAAGATAGTATAGAAAATCCTAAGTTAAAGAAATATTTAATAGTATCATATATACTATCTATTATTACTATATTTGGTATATTGTTTGAAACACTAGCCGTATTTGGATATGAATTATCATCACTTTATGAATACGCTGAGTTTCACGTACTTAAACACGTAACTTTATTTGGTCTTAATTCGAGAATCGAAAGTATTTTAGTTATGCAACTGCTATACGACATATTTATTTTTAATGTTTTGGTTATTTATTTTATTGCTAATAATGTTAAAAGTGCATTAAAATTTAAAAAGTCTAATTTACTATATTTTATAACTTGTATTTTAATTATAATAGGAACAATATTCTTATCAAAATACAATATCTATTTAGATAAATTAATGACTAATATTATTCCAATATTTGCATCTATATTTACTATAATATGGATAGCGGTTATATGTATTAAAATAAAGATAAGTAAAAAATAATTACTTATTTTTATTAATAATAATTTAAAAATTGCATATAATAATGTAGATATTAGATATATATTGTATATATAATAGATTGATAAAATGTTTGGGATGTGCTACTATATAATAGAAAGTGAGGGATAGTATGGAGAATATAGCAAGTGGTGTTATTAATGTACACGTTGACCCTAAAGACAAGGAACAAGCAAACAATATTTTAAAAAGTTTAGGATTAAACATGACAACACTAATTAATATGACTTTAAAACAAGTAATTAAGAAAAACGGAGTACCTTTTGAAGTTGTAAATCCAAAAACAGTATATAATAATGAATTAGAAGACGCACTAAAAGAAACAGTTAAAATCGAGAAAGAATTTAAAAATGGAAAAAGAAAAGGTTATAGTAATGCTAATGAAATGTTGAGGTCTATATTAGATGATTAATTTTGATTTAGATACAAAATGTAAAATTGATTACACTATAAATTTTAAAAAGCAATAAAAAAAGATTGTTAAGCAAGGAAAAAACACTAAATTACTATTAGAAGTAGTAACAAAATTAGCAAATAAAGAAGAACTAGAACCAAAATATAAAAATCATAATTTAATCGATGATAAAACTTATAGAGACTGTATGGAGTGCCATCTTATGCCTGATTGGTTACTTGTTTATAAATATATTGATAACAATTTAGTCTTAGTACTAATCGCAACTGGAAGTCACAGCGAAGTTTTAAACAAATAAAAAGTTATATAATTAGAAAAAAGAACTATTTCTAGTTCTATCTTAATTACGTCAAAACAAAGTATAAAGCACCCGCAGCAACTAAAACTATTAATACTACGAGTAATATAATTATAAATTTATTACTCTTTTTTATATTGTGATTCATGCTTTTTAATTCTTCAAAATCTTTTTGTGTAAATCCAAAACTAGATGTATAGAAAGATTTATCTATCTCTTCCTTTTCTTCTTCTTGTGGTTTTGAGACTTGTTTTTCTTCTTCGATAATTTTTTTAATTGAAGATACATCTCCAACCATAGTATCTGACTTTAATTCGTCAAGTAATCCAACGTCGTTTGGATCATCACTGTTTGTAAGCGCCTTTGTAGCAGTTAATGTATTAATTAACTCCTTTAATTCTTTTTCCTCTTTTTCTACATCATAGTCTTTTCCTTTTTTATTAAGACTTTTTAATACATTAAATTGTTCTTCACCTAAACTTCTATATTTATTTTCTTCTTTTGGTTCTTCTTTTAATTTAGAAAGTATATCGTTTATGTCGTAATTTCTTGTCTCTTCCACTTTTTCTACAGTAGGTTCTTCTTTTTTCTCTTCTTCTTTTATTATACCTCTAAGCTCCTTATGCTTTTTATAACTTTCTCTATTTTTTAACATCTCTTTTACTTTAGAGATATCTATTTCATTAGTCTTTTCAATAGTGGCTACGCCTTCGATATTTGTATAACTATCCAAATCTTCTATTTGTCTATATAGACTTTTGTTTCTATCACTACGACCTCTTATAGAAGCTTCATTATTATATCTATCCATTCTACTAGCCATACTATCACCCTAATAATAATATATCACACTTTTTTAAATATTAAAATATTTTACTTGCTTTTTTCATATAATTTATTTATAATTGATATGGAGGTAGTTATGAAGTTAAAAGTAAATAAAGATTTATGTATTGGATGTGGAGCTTGTCAAGCAGTATGCCCTGAAGTATTCGAAATAGAAGATGATGGTTTTGCAGGAGTTATTGTAGATGAAGTTAAAGAAGAATTAAAAGAAGATGCAATAGACGCAAAAGAAGGTTGCCCAACAGGAGCCATTGAAGAAGTTAAGGATTAAAATATTCAATATAGAGACTAAGCTTAACTTAGTCTTTTAATTTATTTATATAAGGAGTTGAGGTTATGTTAGAGAAAACTTTTGAAAAATATCGTGATTTAATTATTAAGAGTGAACACTTTATTACGAATAAATCTCCTGTTTATTCTCTTAAAGAATGTTTAGAAAATATTAATGATGAAATATTAAACGAAATATATTTTGTTTATTCTATTAAAGAAAACAACAGGAATTTAAATGGCAATATGTCAAAAGACGATAAAATAAAATTTTTACAAAGAAATATAAAAATTGGTTTCAATGATATGCTTTACAGTATTGATGGTAATAGAGATATTATAGAGAAAATAATAGAAAATGATACTGTAAAGCCAGACGCCGAGTTTCTTTGTTGCGGCTATGTATTCGGATTTAAAGAAAAAAACATAATAAAATATATAGTTCCAAAAGAATTAATAGAAATATATAATGATTTTCAAAAGAATCATGAAAAGGAAGTAATTGTATCCAATATTAAAGATATATTATTTGCTTATATAATGTCTTTAGGAATAGTAAAAAAAGAAATCGTTGTCGATTTAATTTTAAATTATTACAAAATAAAGACCACTAGAGATGAAATAGACTATGTGATAAATAACATGGGAATAAAAAACTATAAGGGCTATTTAGGCTTATATGAACTAAAAGATGATGAAAATTTTGATGAAATCATTAATTTTATCGATATAAAAAATAATCAAGATTTTGTTAAATTAACTACATCAGAGATAACTGATTATAACTTTTTTATATTAGATATGATTGATAAAGTTAATGCTATTTTAACACCTAAAAACAAAAAATTCTGTAGTAATATTTTAACATATATACTTTTAAGTCCATTAGCTCCAGAAGAAATTTTAGAAGAATATAATCTTACAAAAAAAGAAAGAACAAAAATAGATGATTTAATAGTAGAAAATGAAGATTATATAAGATTTTGGTGCCTAGATGGTAAAACTAAAAATGAAGCTACTATTGATTATTTTACCAATATGGCTCTTAAGGAAAAACCAAAAGGAGATCTCGAGGATGTTATTAAGTCTATACCAAATGAAGTTTATAATGTAATAAACGAAAATTATAGTGCAAAAAGCAAAAAGGAATTAGTAAAAAATATTTTAGATAACTTAAATGATGAATTAAGCTATTTAGATGAATTTGAAATAGAAGATCTTTTAGATTATAATGGTTCAATATTGTATAGAGA
Organism: uncultured Bacilli bacterium; assembly: GCA_947588925.1. Taxonomy (GTDB): domain Bacteria; phylum Bacillota_I; class Bacilli_A; order RF39; family UBA660; genus UMGS1613. The sequence continues at coordinate 12,332 of CANQAT010000026.1, forward strand.
TACTGATTCCGCACTACTTGAAAATGGATTTATATTTTCTTACAAAGATAAAGACGAAGTTAAATGCTTTATACCAAATGATATAGTAGAAATATTAAGAAAAAATGCATATCAAGGAAATGATGTTAAAAATTTAGTTAATGGATATTTAGAAATAAACGGAATTATTGAAAAAGAAAAACTAAGAGAGTTATTGAATCAGTACCACAATCTTGATTTATCTATTAAAGAATTAGATGAAATATGTGAATCTATTGAAATAAATATTATAGATAAATACTATACATGTATTTCAAATTTTACAATTGATGATATAAAATCTTTTATCTATATTAAAAATTCATTCCCAAAATATAAAAGAATAGATGAAGTTCAATTAGATTTATATTATGAATTTTACGAAAAGCTAGAAGAATTAATGATTGATAAACTTAAACTTACTAGTGAATCATTTGGAGTAGTTATTACATGTATCAGGAATGGTTCGTTTAATGAAGATATTTTAAATGATATTTTAGAAAGTTTAAGTATTGAAATTAAATCAAGCGAAAAAAGAGAAATATTAGAATTATATAAGGCCAATAAGGGTGTTATTCCAGTTTGGACATACAATGGTTATACTTCTTTAGAAAAAAACAATATTAAAATTAAGAATGAAAAAGTAGGAAGAAATGATCCTTGTCCTTGTGGAAGTGGAAAAAAATATAAAAAGTGTTGTGGTAAATAAAACATTAGATAGGGGGAAATTTTATGTTAGTTAGTGATTTAAAAAAAGAAATTAAAAAATATAGTAGTGATGAAAGGGATAAAATAATTATTGAATTATATAAAAGAATTCCAAAAAGTAAAAAAGAAGATTATGATATTGATTCTTACATTTTAAATATAAATAATAAAGTTATAAAAAAACAAGGGGATAATCTTTCTATTGATGAATTAGAAAGTCAAATAAATTTTTTTGTTGACTGTGCTTATAAAGAGTTATACTATGTTCCAAATAAGATAATTCCAAAATCAGAAAGGTCTAAATGGAGATTTAAAGTAAAAAAATGGATAAAAGATTTAAATAAAATTGACCCTACAACAAATGAGGGTATTAGAGCAACTAATTTGTTACGTTTAATATTCAGAATGTTAAGTTATAGTACCAATTATTTATTATTTTCTAACTTTGAAACATTTCGTGCTATTCAAATACCACAATATGAATTTTTAAATATGATTATAATGAGAAAATTAGTTAATGGTTATAATAAAGAAAACTTAGAATATTGTATTAATTTATTAGATGTAGAGTCAGATCCAACCGAACTTAGAATGTCACTTTCTTATACTTTTATAGGAAGTTTAAATACAAAAGAATCTAGGATTTTATCAATAGATATATTAAAAGCGAAAGTATTAAAGTTAAAAAATGATTTAGTACTCTTAAAACATGATAAAAAGGCAACATATAGTAAAGAGTATTATCTTAAGGAAGATATTAACTTTTTTACTAAAACAATTGTAAATATTTATTTGGATTTACAAGAAATCGACCATGCCGTTTCTTATTTTCAAAAGAATTATATAGAAAGAAGTATTGAAATTAAAGAATACATATTATTAGGAATGCTAGAAGACTGTGATTTAATAGATGAATGGATTATTGAATATGAAAAACACTTAGGTAAGATAGATTATAGAGATAGTTTAAAAGAAAATTATAATAAATTTAAAGCAATTAAAAATGATGAAGCATAACAGTCATCATTTTTTTGTTTAACCATTCTTTTCTCCATATAGTTTTTTAACTTCTTTTATACTTAACTCTCTATACTCACCAGATTTAACCCCATCTAGTGTTAAAAAGGCAACACTCTCTCTTTTTAATTTGAGTACATCATAACCAATAGCCTCAAACATTTTTTTAACTTGATGATTACGACCTTCGTGTATAATTAACTCTACTACACTGGTGTTATTCTTTTTATCTGTCCTAAGTATTTTTCCTTTACACTTACTAGTCTTTTTACCATCTATTATAACTCCATTTGAAAGTATTTTTAATTCTTCTTTAGTTATTAATCCTTTTATTTTTGCAACATATACTTTTTCTATATTATTTTTAGGATGAGTTAAATAGTTAGTCAAATCTCCATCGTTTGTAAGTATAAGTAATCCTGTTGTATCATAGTCAAGCCTTCCAACAGGGTAAATTCTTTTATCAGTATTAATTAAATCAACTACTGTCTTTCTACCTTTATCATCACTAGAACTTGTAACTACTCCTCTTGGCTTATTTAATAAATAGTATACTTTATCCTCTTTATCACTCAAAGGATTTCCTTCTACTTCTATAAAGTCGCTATAATCTGCTTTATATCCTAACTCTTTTATTACACTCCCATTTACTTTAACTTTGCCCTTACTAATTAATTCTTCTGCTTTTCTTCTAGAACAGTATCCTTTACTTGCAATAATCTTTTGTAAACGTTCCATAAAATCACCAAAAACATTATACATTATTTCAAGTAAAAAGTAAATTAACTATTATAATACTTGCAATTATTCCAACTAAATCTGCAAATAGACTTGCAAACAAACTATACCTAATTTTTTTTATACCAATACTTCCAAAATACAAAGTTATTACATAAAAAGTAGTATCAGTACATCCCTGTATAACACTTCCAAGTAATCCTAGAAAACTATCTGGACCGTGTGTTGCAAAAATACTGTTTAGGTATGCTAAAGAAGCACTCCCTGAAATAGGTCTAACAATAGCTAAAGGTAGTATTTCTACTGGAACCTTTATTAGAGTAAACAAAGGAGAGAAGAAAGAGAGTACAAAGTCTAACACACCACTATTAATAAACAAGTTAACAGCCAGTATCATAGCAATAAATGTAGGAAATAGATTTAATATACAAGAGAAACTCTCTTTAACTCCTTCTATAAAGGTATCATATATATCTATCTTTTTTATAAATCCATAAACTACTATAAATACTACCATTAAAGGTATTACTAAATTAGATAAAAAGTTAATTTTTATACCTCCTTGCTAGTATTCTATCTATAATAAAGCCACCTAAAGTTGCAAATAAAGTACTTAGTATACAAGCAAATACTATTTTAGTTGGCTCTAAACTTCCATACATCATTCTAAGTGAAATAATTGTTGTAGGTATTATAGTTAATCCACTCGTATTTATTACTAAGAATGTTATCATAGAACGAGAGGCAGTATCTTTCTTTTTATTTAGTTTTTGAAGTGATGACATAGCCTTAAGTCCAAATGGGGTAGCCGCACTTCCAAGTCCAAATATATTTGCAATCATATTGCTTGCAATTAAACTTAAAGACTCATGCCCTTTAGGTATTTCTGGAAATATTTTAGTGAGTACAAAAGAAAGTTTATTTGAAAGTTTTTCTAATAAATGAGATTTTTCTGCTATTTTAGTAAGTCCCATCCAAAGGGCAATTACTGGAAATATTTTAAATAACATATCTAAACTTATTTTTGTACTATCTACTATTGTACTATTTATAGTTTCTAAATTATTAGTAAAAAAACCATATGAAATACCTACAACTATTAAAACAAGCCATACAATATTTACCATAAACTGTTAAACCAATCCTTTATTTTTTGAAATATAGATTTTTTAACTTTTTTTAATTCTTTAACATATATATCTTCTTCGTGTATTATTTTATCTCCTAAATATACTTTTATAATTCCTACCTTTGTATTAGATTTAATGTTTCTAACTTTCTCTAATTCGTATTTTATAAGTAGACTGTTTTGCTCGTTATTTTGGATTAAGTAACTATAATCGTTATTTATATATAATTCATAATCACTGTAATATTTTTCATCATATATGTTTAACTTTCCTTTATTAAGTATTTTTATATTAGTATAGTTATTAAATCCGTACTCAAATAGTGATTGATGGTCAGACCAGTCATTACCATCATTTAGAGTTACTACTACAAGATTAATATTGTCTTTAGAGGCAGTAGATACTAAAGTTCTTTTTGCTATTTCAGTAAATCCAGTTTTACCACCCGTTGAATATTTATATAAAGAAAGTAGTTTGTTTTTATTAATCCAACTATATGTATTTTTATTAGTAGTTAAAGTATATTTCTTAGTTCCTGTAATAGTTTTATAATCATCTAACCTCATCGCATAACTAGTTAGTATTGCCATATCGTAAGCAGTAGAATAATTACCTTTATCTTGGTCAAGCCCACTAGGATTATTGAATGTTGTATTAGTCATTTTAAGGTCTTTAGCCTTTTCGTTCATCATAGATACAAATTCATCCACACTACCACCTACATATTTAGCAATAGCAAGGGCTGCGTCATTCCCACTTCTAAGCATTAGTCCATATAGTAAATCTCTTAAAGTTAGCTCTTCCCCTACTTTTATATAAATTCCAGAGCCATATGCATCATTTATTTCATCTCCAACTATAACTTTATCATCGAGCTTACATGATTCTATTGCAACTACTGCTGTCATTATTTTAGATATACTGGCAACACTCCTAACTTCATGTATATTCTTTTCATAAAGTATTCTATTAGTATCTATATCCATAAGAATCGCACTTCTCGCACTAGTTTCTATCGCATTTATTTTAAGAGGGATTAATAATAATAGTAATAAAAGTATAAGTTTTTTCATAATTTCACCTAAAAAAGTATATGTACAAACTAATTAAAATATTTTATTATTCCTTCTTTTATAGAATTTGCAATTTTTAACTGATAATCTGGTTTTTGGAGTAGGTACCTGTCATTTGGATTAGATAAGAATCCTGCTTCAATCAAAACACCTGGAACAGTTATTTTTCTATTCATAAGCATTGTACTTATCTCTTTAATCTCTCTTGTTGTTTTTAAATCTTTTTTAAGTTGTTCTTGCATTAGTTTAGCTATATCAATATTTTTGTCATTAACATCATCAAAGAATACTTGTGCGCCACTCCAAGTAGATGAACTAATAGAGTTTAAATGTATAGATATATAAATATCTGCCTTTGATTCATTGATTATTTTTGCTCTATTATTAAGGTCACTTTTCTTTCTGGAGCCAGTATAGTTTTTACTTAAATCATAATCTCCATACCTTGTTAAATATACTATTGCTCCTTCACTTTCAAGTACACTTTCAAGTTTTTTAACGATTTCTAAATTTATATCCTTTTCATATATATTTTTATAAATAGTGCCTGGGTCAAGACCTCCATGTCCAGCATCGAGATATATGACTTTTCCTAAAAGCCTAAGTTCAGAATCCATTGTATTTGCCTTTACAAATGAAATCATAGATAAACTTATTATAAGTAAAAATAAAGAATATATTTTTTTCATCCTATCACCAATAAAATATATGAATTTTATAAAATTTAAAAACCGATTTATTAAGTCGGCTTTTAAATTATACTCTTGTATATTCCTTAGTCTTTGTACCGTTAAGTAAACTTGTATCTAATGTCCATTTATCTGATACTTTTACAACGTTTAAATTAGTACAACCTCCAAACACGCCACCAATACCTGTTACTTGTTGAGTGCTGAAATTACTTAAATCTAGTTCTGTTAGACTATTACATCCATTAAACATCATTGACATATCTGTTACATTTGATGTATCGAATTTTTCTAGTCCTTTTATCTCTTTTAAATTAGTACAACCCCTAAACATATATGCCATCGTTGATACATCAGATGTATTAAAATTACTTAAGTCAATTTCAGTCAAACTACTACATCCTTCAAATACAGCCCGCATAATCGTCACATTTTTTAAGATAAATTTTTCTCCAAACTTAATCTTCTTTAAGTTAGTACAGCGCTGGAACATACCGGAAGTTCCATATATATTAACTACAATCGTTACATTTGATGTATCAAAACTTGTTAAATCGAGTTCTTCGAGACTACTGCAAGAGTGAAACATAGCATCCATATTAATTACTTTGCTTGTATTAAAATTACTTAAATTTAAGTTTTTTAAACTACTACATCCACTAAACATATTGCTCATAGAGGACAATTTACTTGTGTCAAGTTTTTCCAAACCTTTAATTTCTCTTAAACTCGAACAACCAGCAAAAATTTCAGCCATCATTTCTACTTGACTTGTATTAAAAGTATTTAAATTTAATTCTTCTACACTTTGAAGATTTTTAAACATTCTAAACATTGTTATTACTCGGGAAGTGTTAAAGCTACTTAAATTAATCAATTTTAAACTTCTACAGTTTTCAAACATACCTTCCATATTTGTTACATTACTTGTATCTAATCCTAATAAGTTAATACTTTTAAGTGCAGTACATTGCCAAAACATACGAAGCATGGTAGTTACTTTACTAGTATCTATTAAATTTAACTCTATTTCTTCTACACTTTGAAAATTTTTAAAAATCTCATAAAGACTAACTGGACAACTTATATATCCATCACTATATACATATATTGTCCCATTCTTATCATCATAATATCCTTTTATACTACTATCATTTTTTGATGATAAATCTGTATATTTAAATCTTTCTAATTCTTCTTTCGTTAAACCTTCTGGTAGTACGCTATCTTGTAAAAAGATTATCTTCTTTACTTTCGTATCTATTGTACCACTATTAGGCTCAGCTCCATCAGTTCCTTCATCTCCTACTAAGGTTTTTATTTTTGAATTAAATGTACCTCCAAGTGTACTCTCATTTAAATTCTTAAGTATCTCTATATCTTCATCTGTTACTCTTGCATAATAATCATCTATTAGTCCCTTTAGTACTCTTGTTACTTTTGAGTTCTCTATTAATAGAAGTCCACTTTTTAGTCCTCTTCCATCATAGTTTATAAATATCTCTTTATCTCCTAGTACTATTTTCTTTCCATTATCAGTAATAGTATATAATCCATCTTTTACATTGTTAAATACTTCTTCATTTATAAGAGACGTATTTACTGCTCTTATATATTCACTTGTACTTATCTTTAAT
>CANQAT010000027.1 GCA_947588925.1 uncultured Bacilli bacterium
AGATGAACTCACTTCGTTCGCCCTTGATTTTTACTTTAGCCTTTTTTATGATGTCTCCTATTTGGGGTTCACATCATACTTTACCTTTTCTTTTTATTCTTTTCTTTGCCAAATAAGCAGCAAAGGTGGTCTTACCACTACCGGGTACGCCAAAATAAATATCAAATGAATTACCCGGTTTCTGCCTTAAATTACCTATAATTATCCATAACATAAATATAGATAATATAATTAAAATAAATAACATAAATTACTCCTATCTATATATTATATTTTTTGCCAAAAGAACAACAAACTTTATAATTTTAATAATTAAATATATACAAAATATAAAGAAACAATTTAAAATTATAAATCCAATAAATAAAACATCATCACTCAATACTAAATCTGGAAAATTAAGATTAACAAAATCTATATATGTTTCCCATATTATATAAAACGGTATATGATTTATACTCATACTCTACCACCTATTCCTATACACCTTTTAAAGATTAAACTTATAGGTATTACAAATATACAAAATGCACATATTACTAAAAATATAGTAGCAACATCATAAATCCATAATGATGTACTTGGCAACTCACCTATTATCTTTACAGACATTTCATAAAATGTTTCCATTTAATCACCTCTATTCTTATAATTAAACCTATTTACTCTTGTATTAGCATGTTTTGGTTGATAATTTGAATTAGCATGTCTTGGTTGATAATTATCAGATTTAGAACTATCATTTTTAGAACTACCAAATGAACCCGGAGCAGGGAAAAAATCGGAATTTAACAAAAAATAAATAACAAATCCTATAAATGCACAAGTTACAATAAATGAACCTAAAGTAATTCGTGGGTGTACATTAATTACACAATCATTAAAAACCCAACCGACTATATTACCTATTATCTTAGTCCAAAATGGAAATGTATCACTAATCATATTAACCACCTCTTACTATAGAAACTATTCTAGCTAAAGAATAAGCAACTATCAAAAAAATTATAATAGATATAAAAAATATTAAAATTGAATAAAATGGTTGAGGAATAGTATTTAAAAGTGCATAAATTAAATCAGGCAAATTTAAAATAAAATTAACAAAATTTCCTATTCCTTTACCAATTAAAGAAAACAATTCTTCACAATAATCTAAAAAGTCCATTATTTAACCACCATACCTATAATAATTTTAAATAACAATATATTAAATATTGATAAAATAAACAAACGAAGTAAAAAAGGCATTGAATTATATAAATTAGTAACACTATCTTTTACAAAAACTAATTCATCACTAATATTAGTCAAAAAAGATAAAATAGTAGACGATGAACGGTCAGAGTCATAATTATCTCTATTCTCAGTTGTAGAAACATCAGTATTACCATCAGGTGTATTAATATCGCCATAAGAATCGCCAAATTCATCACGATTAAAAACAACTACATCATAATCTTTTCGTATATAAAAACAATAATTATCAGGATAATCAACTTTATCACTATCTATATATTTAATACCCGGCTTATCAAAATGAAAAACCGAAAAATAATAACCACCATAACTTTTATAACCACTAAAATCAACAGTAAATGGATAAAGTGTATAGTCGTAATAATCAAATTTATTTCCATAACCTAAAGCCTCTTCATTTAAAAAAATACCAATATTTCCAAAATTCCATGCTTTATTAATTTCTTCCTTAGAATTTAACCAAAAAGAATAACCGAGAAATTTATTATTATCAGGAACAACATCTTTTACATGACCATCAGACTGAGTATCATAAAAATAAGTACTTAAACCAGTAACACCATGCTTAAACCAAATAAAATCAAAAGCAAGAGTAGTATAATGTCCCGGAATAAGTTCATCATAATTGTGACCATCAGCAAATGTTATACCAAAATCCTTATTAACGGGAACACAAACTTCCTTAAAATTATCATCATTTTTGAAAATATCATCTTTAAAACTAATATCGCCAAAACTACTAAAATCTAATTTATTCATAGAGGAAAAATCAAAAGTAAACTCAGGATTATACTCAAATAAATTATCAAAATTAGTAAGATGAAGATCAGCAGCGCCACTCATTACTGAACCAAAACTATAATTACCATTAGAAGGACTAAAACGAAATTCATAATAACAACTAATACCAAGTTGAGTCATACAATTAGTATAAGTCCAAGTAAGATAATATGATCCACGAGAAAAATATTCTTTAGCTATAGACAAAGCTTTTTTATTTATAGCATAAAAAGTATAATAATTAGAAGACTCAACATCAACACCAAAAACATAATCATCAACATTAAAATCTTCTATATTAGAATTAAAATAATTATACATATATTCTTCATCTATAGTAACACTACTACTTTTATAAATATCATAAGCCTCAACATTATCTATAAATAAAAAATTACTTATCAATTTACTAAAATCTATATATTTAGCACCAAATCCTAATAAAAAGCCAATTAAAAATATAGCAGAATAAAATATAGAATTTACAAATTTATGAGCTTTATATTTAGCTTGTAAAATACTCACAGTATCACTCTCCTATTATAAACTTTTAAGCATTGCGTCTAAATCATCATCACTTATGAATTTACTTTCTAATTCCTTTTTCATCTTATTTATACCTAAAACCTTTATTTTTAAATATAAAAATATTCCTATTATCATTACAACATTAAGTGTCAATGATATTCCTAAAATTAAATAAATCATATATTAAACCTCTCAATCATATAAATAACTATTATCTGTTATTGATAATAATTTTAATTTCTTAGAATAATTAACTTTATTAACAAATTTTTTCATAAAATCATAAGAATTAAACTTTTTAATAAAAACCTTATTACTAGTTAAATTTAATAACTCTACCTCATACATTTTTATTACCTCTTTTTTTTAAAATTATAACTAATAAAATAATTAAAGCTATAACAAATAATATAAACATAAATACCTCCAAAAAAACAATTAAGGGGGAAACTCAAAAAGCTTCCCCCTTGAGTTACTATCTATGAATAACTCTAGCAACAACTCTGAAACCAACAAATGCTAAGCTTATGCCGATAAAAACACTAACTAGTGGATTTGAAAGCATAAAATTGCATATCGTTGTAGCAGATTTGATTAGCCAATCAAGGATACCACTGGCAACACCTAATAAGCTATCAACAGTAACTGCACTTTCCATTAGCCAAAACCCCTTTCATTCACTATATATAAAAACGGATAAAATAAAGTAGATGATGAAAAAATCCGTTTTTACCATTTCTTAAAAATATTGAAAATCTTTTTATTCCTTTTTCTTTTAAATTCATAAACCTTAAGTTTATACAATCTCCAATATTCATCGCTCAACTCATTATAAGTTAAAAATCTACCATTACAATAAAATCCTTTATATATTACCAACCAACCTGAACTAGTAACTTGTCCTAATTCATACATAGAAAATTGTAACAACTTATACTGAGTTTTAAATTCCTTTACTAGAATTAAAAGTTGCATTATTTAACTGCATAATCATTAATTCTAGTAATCACATACTTGACACCATTTTGCGTAGGTCTATACTCAAAAGAAGCTTGTTGTACCTTTCTAAGATACTTTTCTAAATCGTTAAATGCACTTTCTTTTGCATAACTTTCTAATATTGAATAGCCACTAAAATTATCACTTTTTGTCAAATCAACACCATATGTTATTTTGGTCATTATATTAATTTCACCTGTATTATCATTCTTAAAACTAACCTTTTGTAAATTTAATAATAAAACATTTAACTTATCATTCATTATATTTTCCTCTTTTCTCTTAATTTTCTTTGTATTTTTTCAAATTCTTTATCAGTTAAATAAATAACACTATCTGATAAATCAAAAATGGAATATTCTTGTGCCTCAGGATAAGGCCATATCATTACCCTATCTACATCAGAAACAATAACATAACTTTTTTTATTTTTTTTCATATAATAATCCTTATTTAATATTTGAAACATAATCTAAAACAGATTGTAACGTATTTCTTAAAGTTATAGCGGTATTTAATAATTGACTATCAGGATTATCTAATTCACTAAGTGACTCTATTGACTCATCACAAGAACTAATCCTATTTAATAAATAACGAATTATTAACTCTCTTGTTCTATCTGTTTCTAATACATCTTTTGAAAACATTTTTATTTACTCCTTTCATACTCCTAAACTTTAGGAGTAAATCGGACACATTCATGACTATGTCCGGTGTAAGTTATCGGTATTTCCGATAAATACACTTATATTATATATCGGTATTTCCGAAAAGTCAAGAAAAAAATATCGTTTTGACCGATAATTTATATAGAGGCGATAAAAATGATTGGAAAAGCATTAAAATACATAAGGAAAGAAAAAAAATTAAAACAAGGAGAACTATCAAAAATTCTAAATATAGGACAAAGTACTCTATCAGATTATGAAAATGAAAAAATAAGTATAAATTTTGATATGATAGAAAAAATCGCAAGTATATGCGATTATGATATTTATTTTGAAAACAGAATAAACAAAAAAAAATTTAAAATAAAAGATATTGAAAGAAAAGTAGATTAAACTACTCTATTCTGATTTGTTTAAAATGAAATTTGCACTATATATTATGTTAACTTCCTAACAGAATAAAAGTAGATATGTATTTAATACTACTTTGATTATAACTATATTTAATTTAACATATGCATTCTCTTATATGCTCACCTCTCATTTTAAAATATAAATTTATATTAGTACTCTATCATTAATTATAATAAATTATGTATATATTTAATTTATCAGTAAATAATATTATTGGGTGATTTAAATGAAAAAGAATAATAAGGAAACTAATATGAATAAAAGCAATAGTATGAATAAAAGTACTAATGCTCAATCTTCTAGTTCTAAATCAAACAATTCTAAATCAAATTCTGATATAGATTGTAAATAACCCACTAAAAAGAGACTATTTAATGTCTCTTTTTATTACCCAAATAATATATGGTTTAATATCATAATAAATGCTCCTATTATAAAATAAATAACAGTATTTTTTCTATTGTAGTTTGCTGCTTCTTTATATAATTCATTTATTGATATATTAATCATCATTCCACCAATTATCGAATATATAATACCTAATATAGTATCATTTACAAATCTAGCAAGAAATAAATATGAGATTAAAGCTCCAAGTGGTTCGGACATACCTGATATAAAAGTATATAAAAATGCTTTAAATTTACTATTAGTTGAATAATATATAGGTATACTTATTGATATACCTTCAGGAATATTATGTAGTGCGATTGCTATTGTTAGTATTAATCCTAGTTTGGTATTATTTGTAGTTGTTATAAATGTTGCTATTCCCTCTGGTATATTATGCATCATTATAACTAACATAGTAATTAGCCCTAATTTATATAATTTAGTTCCTTTTTTAGAGTGTTCCCCTATTCTTTTATCGATTACACTAGATATAATAACACCTATTAAAAATCCTATTATAATAAATAATAATGTATAAATATTTGAATTGTTTTTAATCATTAATAAAAACGAACTAGGTATTAAATCAATTACTGATATTGTAAGCATAACTCCACTTGCAAAACCTAGTGCTTTACTAATCATACTATCTCTATCTTTTTTAATATATATGAATAGAAAACCTATTAAGGTAGATATTCCAGCAATAGTAGAAAGTAAAAAAGCATACATATTTCCTGACATAGTATCACCAGTTAATTGTATGCATTTTAATTTAATATTAATTAAATTTATTTTCTTTTACTAGCAAATTCGCAAAGACCACACCATATTGCTAATATAACTACAATAAACATTACCATAGCATTATTTTGACTTTTTGTTAAATTTGTAGTATTATTATCGATAGAAATCGATGATTTATTGGAAACCTCCTCGGGCAATTGGAGCCCGCTGAAGGATAACCATTCATTGGTTTTTTCGTTTGTATAAATTTTTCCACCTTTTTCAATGGGATTTCCAGTATCATCATATTTATCATGAATAAAACTTTAGCATCTTTTCAATAAAAAACACAAACTATTTAAGTTTGTATTCTTCCAATATTTCATTATCTAAATTTCTTATACTAATTTTATCTTCATCTACAATAACAAAACTATTTTCTCCTCTTCTAGATTTAGAAATTGATCCGGGATTAATAAATAGTTTATCCCCTACTTCACTAATCTCTGATATATGTGAATGTCCAGTAAATATAATATCCGCATTCGTATTTAAAAGATATTCTTTACTATATAAATGTCCATGAGTAAGTATAATATTTTTATTATTTAGATTAGTTTTATTTATATATGGCATATCAAATAATATGTCTTTTATGTTGGTATCACAGTTCCCACTAACAGCAATAATATTATCCTTCATTAAATTTAATCTATTAATAATATCATTTCTATTTAAATCTATTCCATAATTAAACAAATCCCCGAGTATAATAAGTTTAGATGCGCACTCCAAAGAATATATATCAAGTACTTTGTTTAAATTATAAATATTACCATGTATATCTGAAATAACTAAGTATTTCATTTCTTTTTCATCTTTCTTAGTCTGTCCTTTTCTTTATCAGTAATCATTCTAGACTCTATTAATTTTTGAAGTGTTTTGTTATAAGTCCATTCATCTAAATTACATTTTTTAAGGAATGTTAAAGTATCTTTTTTATATGATACAAAGCACATAGAAAGTAACCAAGCTACGGACATTTTTACAAAATATTCTTGTGTTTTATTTTCACATAATCTAAATATTTCACTTAAATGTTCTTCATCTATATAATAGTATAAAAGAAGTACATAACCAAATCTGTTAATCCAAGGATTTTTATCATTGATATATCCCTTTATATCATTAAATGCCTCTTCTTTTATATTCTTTTTCTTATATACTTTTAAATTAGCTGCAGTAAGGTCGCAAACTGCCCAATTATCAATGTATGGTATAAAATCATCTATATATTCTTTTAGTAAACTATAATCCATCTTTATATATCCAAGTAATAATCCATGTACTAAATTTTCTTCATAAAATGAATGTTTATTTTCTTTTATGAATTTATCATAATCACCTTTAGCAATTTCTTTTGCTATGTTTTTTAAATCAGCCGTTTTAACACCTATTAAATTATCATCATGTATTAATTTTGAGTGAAAATCTTTAAAATTCAAATCTTGCAGACTATTTAATTCTTTTAAAAAATCTTTGTATTTCATTTCAATTTACCTAAAAAACTCTTTCCAACTATTGGTGATTTAACGTTAAAATTGTCTGCAATTGTTGCGCCTATATCTGAGAAACAATCAAGTTCTCTTAAATGTTTTGGATCAGTAAACATTTTTGAATATATAAGTACAGGGATATTTTCTCTTGTGTGATCTGTTCCTTTGTATGATGGATCATTTCCGTGATCTGCTACTATCATAAGTAAATCGTCCTCCTTTAAATTGTCTTTAATGACAGGCAAATAAGTATCAAACTCTTTTATAGCCTCTGCATACCCCTTTATATTTCTTCGATGTCCATATTTTGAATCAAAATCATTTAAATTAGCAAAACATAATCCTCTAAAATCATCTTTTTCAGTCTCTATTATTTTGATTATACCATCTAAGTTATCTCTAGTTTTAGTACTTTTAGTAATACCACAGTTATTAAATATATCACTTATTTTTCCTATTGATATTACATCAAAACCACTATTTTTTAGATTATCCAATACCGTGTCACTCACAGGATCTAGTGCATAGTCATGCCTATTTGATGTACGTGTGAAATTACCTTTAGTTCCAACGTATGGTCTTGCGATAATTCTACCGACTTTCCATTCATCTTTTAAAGTTAATTTACGTGCAATCTCACAGTCCTTGTATAATTCACTAAGTGGAATTACATCTTCGTGTGCGGCTATTTGAAGTACTGAATCAGCTGATGTATATACAATTAGTGCGCCAGTATCGATTTGTTCTTGACCAAGTCTTTCTATTATTTCAGTCCCACTAGCATTACAGTTTCCAATTACTTTTCTACCAGTTTCCTTTTCAAGTTCATCAATTAACTCTTTAGGAAAACCAGTTTTTGTAAAAGTTTTAAATGGGATGAGTGTCCTTATTCCCATCATCTCTAAGTGCCCAGTTAGTGTATCTTTACCATTTGCTTTTGGGTGTGCTTTTGTATAATAGGAATCTATCTTTTTATCAGTATTGTGATTGACAAGATTTAAAAATCCCATTTGCTCTAAATTAGGATAGTCTATTGGATTAAACTCTACTATATGTCCTAGTGTATTAGCTCCTACATCATCAAACTTTTTAGCGTCTATTGCTTCCCCCACCCCTAGTGAATCTAGTACGATCAAAAATATTCTTTTAAATTTCATACAACCCTCCTTTTATCTAATACTATTGTATCAAATTTTGTGATGAAAATCTACACTTAATTTCCATGTGGATGAAATTCTTCGTAATTTTTCTTTAACTCTTCATTACTTATATATGTGTAAATCTGAGTTGTTGAAATATCAGAGTGTCCCAAGAGTTCCTGAATAGTTCTTAAATCTGCCCCATATTTAAGTAAGTGAGTAGCAAATGAATGTCTAAGTGTATGAGGAGATAATTCTTTATCTATACCCTTTTCTTTAGCAATTTTCTTTATTATTTTAAAGAAGCCCTGCCTAGTCATTTTATTACCATGATTATTTAAAAATAAATATTCATTATTAGCTTTTTTTAACATAGAACTTCTATATTCATAAATATATTTCTCTAAGTATTCCCTAGCATACTCACCTATTGGAATAACACGTTCTTTGCTACCTTTTCCAAAAGTTCTAACTAAATCTTGAGATAAATCTACATCTTGAAGTTTCAAGTTAACTAGTTCACTTACACGAAGTCCTGTTGCGTACATCACCTCAAGCATTGCTTTATTTCTATAACTAAAATTATCAGTCAATTCTATATCAAGTAGTTTAATTACTTCCTCTTCCGTAAGCGTTTTAGGTAGACTTTTTTTAACTTTTGGTATAGATATTAAGTCACTAGGATTATTTTTTACATATTTTTCTATTACTAAAAACTTATAAAAACTTTTTAAACAAGATATATTTCTTGATATAGACTTTTCGTTTAAATTTTCTTTATTTAACCACTTAACATACTCTTTTAAATCACTATTAGTTATGTTATTTATACTTTTCCCTTTATTATACTCTAGAAATTTTTCTAAATCTATTTTATATGAATCAATAGTATTGTTGCTATAACCTTTATCTATAAGTAAATATCTTAAAAACTCTTCTACTAATTCGTTTAGGTTGTCCATATTATCACCATACTTATTATACCACTTTTTTATATATTATGATAAAATATTAGTGGTGAGATTATGGAACCATTAGCGTTAAAACTTAGACCTAAATGTTTAGATGATGTTATAGGACAAAAACATTTAATTGGAAAAAATAAAGTACTTACTAATTTAGTAAAGAACAAGAAATTGTTTTCGATGATATTATATGGCAAACCCGGTATTGGAAAAACTACAATAGCAACTGCAATAGTAGAAGAACTTGGACTACAATATAGAATGCTTAATGCCGTTATCAATAATAAAAAAGACTTCGATGTAGTTGTAGAAGAAGCTAAAATGTATAAAGGACTTGTAGTTATCATGGATGAGATACATAGACTAAATAAAGATAAGCAAGACTTACTTTTGCCATATCTAGAAAATGGATTAATCATTTTAATTGGTATGACTACATCAAATCCGTACCACGCTATCAATCCAGCAATACGCTCTAGATGTCAAATATTTGAACTTAAAGAACTTAGCAGTGATGATATTAAAATGGCTATTAATAAAGCTATTAAAACAGAATTAAAAGACATTAAAATAGATGATGAATGTATAGACTTTATAGCAAACACATCAAGTGGAGATCTTAGGTATGCATATAATCTACTTGAAGTAGCCTACTACTCTACTGATAAAAAAGTGACTTTAGAATCACTAAAAAATATAAGTAATAAGCCCAATTTATTTCATGATAAAAATGAAGATGGATATTATGATGTTATAAGTGCATTTCAAAAAAGTATTAGAGGATCTGATGTTGATGCTTCTCTACACTATCTTGCAAGACTTATAGAAGCAGAAGATTTAGATATTATATTTAGAAGAATGAGTGTGATTGCATACGAAGATATTGGTCTTGCTAATCCAAATATGGCTTTAAAGGTTGAAGCTTGTATTAGTGCGTGTGAGCGCCTAGGATTGCCTGAGGCACGTATTCCTCTTGCAAAAACAGTTATAGAACTTGCATTATCTCCTAAATCTAATAGTGCGATTATGGCAATAGATGAAGCATTGAACGATATAAGAAAAGGAAATACAGGAAATGTACCAGAGCATATTAAAACTACATCTCCAAATTATAAGTATGCTCATGATTATAAAAATCATATAGTTAAACAACAGTACTTGCCTGATAATTTAAAGGGAAAAAGATATTATAATCCTCAAAATAATAAAAATGAAATAATCTTAAAAGAAGTAAATGATAGAATTAAAGAAATTATTGATTAATACTTGACATATTTAATAAAATTTTGTATATTTTAACTAGTAAGAGCTGGTTGTAACTCGATTGTTTGGTTATAGTCAGTTCTTTTTAAAACAAAAAACAGTAAGTATTTACTGTTATAAACTAAGTATAAATAACTCTAAAGCAAGTTCTTTATCCTTTTCACCTGTCTTCATTCCTATATCTAAATCTGCTAAATCATTTAAGTATTTAAGCAATAAATTAGGATTGTATTTATATCCTGCAGTTATCGATAAATGTACTGGATATTTATGTACTTTGAGTATTTCAGA
Source organism: uncultured Bacilli bacterium (assembly GCA_947588925.1). Taxonomy (GTDB): domain Bacteria; phylum Bacillota_I; class Bacilli_A; order RF39; family UBA660; genus UMGS1613. Next base: position 10,986 of record CANQAT010000027.1, read on the forward strand.
AATATCTTCTTCGGTATATCCTTTTTTTACTAGTGTACTTGCTTGATACATAAGTCTAAACTTACTTGCAAGTAGGGCGACTATTTTTATTGGTTCTTCATTTAATTTAAGTAGTTCCTTATAGGTTTTAATCGCACTACTTTTATTTTTATTTATTATATCATCTACAAATTTGAATATATCTATATTAATATTTTCTACTACTAAATCTTCTACATCTTTTAAAGTAATAGTTTTATCATCTATTTTATATATCTTTAGTTTTTCCACTTCTTGATATATAAGTTCTAGGTCACTACCTACTCTATTTATTAGTGCATCTACAACGCCATAATCTATTTTATACTCATCAAACATTGAACTAACTGTACTATTTATATTTTTTAAAGGATTAAATTCTTTTAAAGTTCCTTTATCTTTAATTAGTTTAACTATTTTTTTAGTACTATCTACTTTTTCATTGAGGTCAATAAATATAATAGTTGTATCTTTATTGGGATTATTAAGATAGTTTTCAATGAGTTCTATATCATCCATTTTTTTAGTTTGTACTCTATTAAATATGAAAGCATTATCTACTATTATCAATTTATTAGATGAAAAAAGTGATATAGTCATAGCATCATCAAGTATTTCTTTTAAAGAATTTTCCTCTAGGTCATATCTTGATATATTTATCTCATCTATATTACTCTTATCTATTATATTTTTAATTTCTTTATCTATTAAAAACTTATCTAATCCATATAATAAATAATTCACTATATCACTTCCAACTATTTAATTTCTTCTAATTTTACACTTACAAGTTTACTAACACCAGATTCTTGCATAGTAATACCATATAGTACATCTACATATTCCATAGTCTTTTTCTTGTGTGTGATTACTATAAACTGTGTTTTTTCTTTTAATTTTCTTATATATTTACCAAATGCGTCAACGTTTACTTCATCTAGGGCAGCTTCTACCTCATCAAGTATACAAAATGGTACAGGACGTGATTTAAGTATTGCAAAAAGTAAACTGATTGCTGTAAATGTCTTCTCTCCCCCTGATAATAAACTTATACTTTTTAAAGTTTTACCCGGAGGACATGCCTCTATTTCTATTCCAGTTTCAAGTATGTTATCTTTATCAGTTAATGAAAGTTTAGCAGTACCACCTTTAAATAATTCTTTAAACGTTGTAGAGAAGTTTTCTTCAATTACCTTAAATGTACTTAAAAACTCTTGTTTCATAACACTATCCATCTCATCAATTATCTCTAAAAGTGTAGTCTCAGCTTTAGATAAATCCTCTTCTTGATGTATTAAAAATTCATATCTAGTACTAACTCTTTCGTATTCTTCTTTAGCAAGTACATTTACAGGTCCTAAGTCTTTAATCTTCCTTTTTAGAGAATTTACCTTATTTCTAGCAAGGTTTTCATCCATATCAAGTTTATACATACTAACTGCATTTTCATAAGTCATAGAATATGTCTCATTTAATGTATTAAGTAAATTATCTAGTTTTACATCTGCTCTATTTACCTCTATTTCAAGCTCATGTATTAAGTTAGTCTTCTCAGTATAAATAGCATTATCGTGTTTAAGAGTACTTTCAAAATCATCTAATTCACTAGATAATCTAACTCTATTATTGTTTAGTAACTCTATTTCTTTTTCTTTATCTAATTTCTTTTGATTAGTTATATAATACTCATTTAATATGTTTTCTTCTTCAATATCTAAAGTACTATTTAAAGCACTATTATTACTATTAATCTCAAGAGTTATCTCATCTATTTTTTTATCTATATCCATAATACTTTTTTTCTTGAGATCTATAAATTCTTCTATATTAATCTTTTCTTTATTTGACAAGTATAATTTATCTTCTAAAGCCTTTAAATCATAGTCGAATTTATTTATATTATTTTCTATTTCTTTTTGTTCTTCTTCTAATTTAGTTAATTGTTTTAAATTGTTTTCAAGTTCGTATTTATCAGTAATAATATTTCTAACTTTAATATTACCTCCAGTAAGTGATCCACCTACGTGAAGTATTTCTCCATCAATTGTCACTACTCTATATTTATAATCTATTTTTTTACTTATTATATTAGCACTATCTATATTATCTACTACTATTACATTGCCTAGTTGATTTTTAATTATATTTTCATATTTTTTATCGTATTTAACAAGATTGCTTGCAATATCTATAAATCCTATCTCTTTTTTAGCAATATTAAGTGTATTTGTATCTATATATTTTTCTTTAATTATATTTAGTGGGAAGAATGTTACTCTACCCATATTGTTTGCTTTAAGGTAGTTTATAGCCTCTTTAGCGCACATCTCATTATCTACTACTACATTTGACGCACTACCTGAAAGAGTTATTGAAATTGCCTTAGAATAAGTCTCTTCTACTTCTATTAAAGAACCTATTACATTATGTATTCCTCTAAGTTTTGGATTATCTAATACATTTTTAACAGCATATGGTAGCGTAGAATCATTTTCTATACTTTCTTTTAATGTATCTATTTTAGAGTTTAAAATACTAATATTTTTTAAAGTTGTATTTAATTTATCTAGTAAATCCCCTTTATCTCCTTTGATATCTATAATAGAACTCTCATATGTATCTATATCTTTTAATACGTTTTTTAACTCATCTTCTTTAATGCTTATCTCTTTATTATTAGAATCTATACTATTTCTTAAATTTAATTCTTCTTCTTTAAGTCTAACGATATTATCGTGAAGTTTACTATCTTCTACTTCGTATTTCTTTCTTTCAAGTATTATTTGTTTTCTAGCATTTATCTGTTCTGTTAAAGATGTAAGTTCTAAAAGTTCTTTTTGAGACTTTCTAATCTCATTATCTATATTGTTTATTTTTAATTTATATGATGAACTTTTTGCTTCATTAGTCGAGTTATCAGTAGTTAGTTTTAATAACTCTTTATTTAATTCATCTATTTTTTCTTTATTTTCTTGGTATTTATAGTTAATATTAGTTATTTCACTTGCTATTAAAGATATTTCTAAATCTTTAAGTTCATCAGATAAACTTTCGTATTCCTCTGCTTTTATTTTTTGCTCTCTTAAAGGCTCTACTTGTACTTCTAACTCTTTTATAATGTCGTTTATTCTCTCCATATTTTCATGAGTTTTTTCTAATTTTCTTAAAGCCTCTTCTTTTCTTTTTTTATACTTTAAAACACCGGCTGCTTCTTCAAATACAATTCTTCTATTTTCTGGCTTACTAGATAATATATCATCTATTTTACCTTGTGAGATAATATTAAATGATTCTTTAGCAACCCCACTATCTATAAGTAGATCTGATACATCTTTTAATCTGCACTTCTCACCATTTATAAAAAATTCATTAGTACCATCTTTATATAATCTTCTTTTTATTGATACTTCATCAAATGCAATATTTAAGTAATTATCAGTATTATCAAATATTAAAGTTACTGATGCAGTATTCATAGGATTTCTACTTTTACTTCCTTGAAATATTACATCAGTCATGCTTAAATCTCCTCTTAAAGCTTTAACTGATTGTTCTCCAAGTACCCATCTTACTGCGTCTACAACGTTACTTTTACCTGAGCCATTTGGACCTACTATTCCTGCAATATTATTTTCTAAATCTATTATTGTGTTATCAGCAAATGATTTAAATCCGTGTATGATTATTTTCTTTAAGTACATTGTTATCACCTTACTTTATTATTATATCAATAAAATTTTTTAAAAACAAGAAAAAGACCACTTTTTATTTTAGTCTTCTATTTTTTTCTATATCTACTCTTATCATATATTTATTTTTATCTTTTAAATGACTTGAATCTAGTTTATCATCAAATAAAGCTAACGCTTCTTCTTCCTCTGAACAGTAGAAAGTATCATCTAGTATATCATATAAAGATAAAACTTTTACTATATCAAATGAACTTGTGGAATCGTTAAAAGCTGTATTTAAAACTATTATTTTGCCATTATTATATTTGACATCTAGTGTATAATCATCTTTATTAAATTTACCTATAAAAATCTCTTTGCCATCTAAATATAGCAATACTTCGTAATATTTATCTCCTCTTTTTTCATATAAATTTTTTTCAATCCAAGAATTATCAGATATTTTAATAATATTTTTACCATTTAATAATTTTGGAATATTAATATCATAATTCATTATTACCACCTTCTAATACGTTTTTATAAACATCTATAAGTTTTTTACCTACTATTTTTATATCTCTTGTTTGTGCGAGTGAATAGCCAGCTTCTTTTAAATCAGGAAGTTCACCTTCTAGAATTCTCTTTATTTTTACTTCAAAATCATCTAAATCTTTTGCTTTATAGACATTAACTTTATCCTTAAGCCATCCATCAAATACAGGAATATCTCTTATTAATGAAGGTATTTTAGCTGCTAGAGCCTCCATTATAGGTATACCTTCAGTTTCTTCTAGTGTTGGAAATAAATATAAATCACATCCACTATACGCTCCTCTAAGCACTTCAGGTTCTACATAGCCAGCAAAATATAAATTATCTAATTTTGTATTAACTGCTTTCCTAATCTTTTTAGGTGACGCTTTAAGTGGTGAATAGCCAAACCATATAAATTTATACTCTTTAAGTCTTTTTGCAAGCTCAACGAAATCAAGAATTCCTTTTCTTTCTATATATAAACCTACTCCCATGATTATTTTATCTGTATCTTTATATCCGAAATCACGTCTAAATTTCTTACCTAACTCTTCATTTTTTTCAAAGAATTTAACATCTATACCATTACTTATATCTGTTATAGGTATTTTAATTCCGTAACCTTTTAAAAGCTTCTTTGAATATGGTGTGGGTGTTAATATATGATCTCCTAGCGTATAACATTTAATTAGCCATTTTTTAAAAAGAGGCGCAACCGCATTAGAAAAGATAAATGAATTTCTAAAATCCTCTTCTGTAGAGTGAGCATGATATATAACCTTTTTCCCCATTTTTCTAGCCTTTTTAGCTAACATATATGATTTAGGACCATAAAAGTTTATATGTACTATGTCATAATCGTCCTTAGGATTAGTTGTATATTCAATATTGTTTTCTTTTAAAGCATTCATTTGGTGTTTTATTGCTTTACCAAGCCCAGATTTACTAATCATTTTTTCATTTTCTGTATACAATAATACTTTCACTTTATCACCTAAATAAGTATAACATAAAAGAATTCAATAATCAACTCTAACAAGTATTACATCTTCACCTATTTTTTCTATTTGGTTCCACTTTATTGAAAACTCTTTTTTGCTTGTAAAATAAGATATTATAAATTTATGCTTTTCTACAATTAATCCTATTGTATTTCCATTTTGATCTATATTTAAGTCTATTATATTGCCTATATTTTTACCATCTATTAAATTTATTACAGTCTTGTTTTGTAAATCAGAAAGTCTCATATCATCACCACTATATTATATGAAAAGTTATTATAATTGCCTATATTATTTTGTTTTTAATATTGTTTAATGCATTTTTTTCTATTCTTGATATCTGTGCCTGTGATATACCTATTTCATCTGCTAATTCCATTTGAGTTTTACCCATTATATATCTTTCTGTTATTATATATTTTTCTTTATCTTTTAAAGAGTTTATAGCCTCTTTTAAAGCTACTTTTTCATCTATGTATTTCATATTATTATTCTTATCTTCTATTTGATCTTGCAAGTATATGGTATCCCCTCCATCGTTATAAATAGGCTCTGATATACTTAATGTATCTTTTAAACTATCAAGTGCATTGCTTACTTCAAATTCAGATAATTCTAATTTTTGTGCAATTTCTTTTATACTTGGTTCTCTATTTAATTTGCTTGTAAGTTCTTCTTTAACACTTAGTGCATGGTATGCTATATCCTTAATACTTCTAGCTATACGTACACTACTATAGTCTCTTAAATATCTTTTAACTTCTCCAAGTATCATTGGTACAGCATACGTAGAAAATTTTACATCAAAGCTAAGATCAAAGTTATCTATTGCTTTAATTAGTCCTATACATCCAACTTGAAATAAATCATCCATATTATCACATCTATTATTATATTTTTTTAATATACTTAAAACTAACTTTAGATTGCCATTTACAAGATACTCTTTTGCAAGTTTATCTCCATCCTTATATTTCTTAAATAAATCATTCATCTCATTATTACTTAAAACTATTAAATCCGCAGTATTCACGCCGCATATTTCTACTTTGTGGCGTGCCATAAAAAATCTCCTTTCACTTCATATTGAGTGAAAAGAGATTAATTTATACTTAATTATAAAATATATTTAAACTTAATCTAGGTGTGTAAATGTTCCATTAAAACCAGAGGTACTCTTTAATTCATCCCATTTACTTCCTTTTACTTTAACTACTTTTAAGTTTGGACAACCATAAAACATATTCCCAAGAGTTGTCGCACTACTTATATCAAAACTGCTTAAATCTAGTTCTGTTAGGCTACTACAGCCTCTAAACATATTGGATAATTCTGTTACTTTATCCAATTTAAAGTTTTCCCCAAATTTTATTGATTGCAAATTTGTACAATTTTGAAATATACCACCATTGTAGTCATAAACTCTTATTACATTGCTAGTATCAAAATTTGTTAAGTCAAGGCTTGTTAAACTACTACAGTTTGCAAACATTCCTTGCATAGATTCTAAACTAGACGTATTAAAATTTTCTATTCCTTTTATCTCTTTTAAACTAGCACAACCAACAAACATACCTCCCATTCTAGTCACATTACTAGTATTCCATTCGCTTAAATCCAATTTTATTAAATTTTTACAATTCCCAAATAAACTACCCATATTTGTTGCTTGTGATGTATTAAATTTTTCTATTCCTTTTATTTCACTTAAGTTTGTACAACCGTTAAACATATTATTCATATCTGTTACATTGGATGTATCAAAACTTGTTAAATCTAGTTTCTCTAAACTTGAACAGCCATTAAACATACTTCCAATCAATTTGACACTTTTTGTATCAAAATTCTCTATTCCTTTTATCTTTTTTAAATTTGTGCATCCTTGAAACATGCTCTCCATGCGTGTTACCTCGCTTGTTTTAAACATTGTTAAGTCAAGATTTGTCAAATTTGGACAACTTTTAAACATGCAAAGCATAATAGTTGTTTGAGTTAAATTAAAATTTTCACCAAATTTTATTTCTTTTAAGTTAGTACATCCTTCAAACATTCTACCTACTGCTTTAACATTGTTAGCATCGAAATTGCTTAAATCTAAATATTCTAAACTACTACAGCCTGTAAACATTCCGAAATTTCCATCATGATTGCTTATCCACACTAGCTTTCTTGTATTAAAATTTGTTAAATCCAAGTGTTCTAAACTTGAACACCAAATAAACATTCCTGTCATGGTTGTTACTTGTGATGTATCTAATCCAAGTAAATTAATACTCTTTAATAATGTACAACTTCTAAACATGCTTCCCATATCTGTTACTTTTGATGTATCTATTAAATTTAACTCTATCTCTTCAACCCCTTGAAAGTTTTGAAAAATAGAATTAATACCTGTTGGACAACTTATATATCCATCACTATATACATATATTGCTCCGGTCCTATCATCGTAAGATCCTTTTATGCTTCCATCACTTTTTGATGATAAATCTGTTGATTGTAATTTAAGCAAATCATCTTTTGTTATTCCTTCTGGTAGTGCACTATCTTGTAAAAAGATTATCTTCTTTACTTTTGTATCTACTGTATTATAGGTTACTGCCTTCTCTGTCCCTGTTGCACTATCAATATCTGTATCTCCGACTAATTCTTTTACCTTTTTATTAAAGTCTTGACCACTTACTAAAGTACTTTCATTTAAGTTTTTAAGTATCTCTATATCTTCATCTGTTACTCTTGCATAGTAATCATCTATTAAGCCTTTTAGTACTCTTATTACTTTTGAGTTCTCTATTAATAAAAGTCCACTCTTTAGTCCTCTTCCATCATAGTTTATAAATATCTCTTTATCTCCTAGTACTATTTTCTTTCCATCAT
>CANQAT010000028.1 GCA_947588925.1 uncultured Bacilli bacterium
TCTTAAACATTAAGTCAAATTTTAAAGGTATAAATCTTTTTGTTTCTTCTTCTAACATATATCTCCTTTCTTTCCTTTTTATTCTTTCACTACCAAACTACTCATCCTAAACTAAAAATCATTTTCAGCACCTCCCTATATATATCATTCTACAAAACTTTTCAAAATCCTTTTTTTATTCGAAAAAAGTTTAAAAAAAGTGAAAATTTCACAAAAAATACATAAAATTTTCACAAATATTTCACATTTCTAACCGGTTTATACATTTTAACTTTAAGACTAGAAAAAAATTAGGTTTCCCTAATTTTCTACATGTATAAACTCTCCACTAAAACCAGAGGTGCTCTTTAGTTCATTCCATTTATTTCCTTTTACTTTAACTTCTTTTAAGTTAGTACAACCACGAAACATATTTCCGAGATTTGTTATATTACTTATATCAAAACTTGTTAAATCTAATGAAGTTAAACTACTACATCCATCAAACATACCCCCCATATCTGTTGCAATAGATGTATTAAAATATTCAAGTCCTACTATCTCACTTAAATTTGTACAATTTCTAAACATATCTCTCATATAAGTTAATTTTTCAAACGTACAATTTTCACCAAATTTTATACTTTTTAAATTTGTACAGTTTTGAAATATACTACCACCAGTATTATAGTGATTTATGCTGGTTACACTTCTTGTATCCCAATTACTTAAATCTAAATATTCTAAACTTGAACATGAATTAAACATTCCTTCCATACCAGTTACATTTGATGTATTAAAATTTTCTATACCTTTTATCTCTTTTAAACTACTACAACTTTTAAACATGGCCCATAATGATCCTGTTAAAGATGATGTATCCCACTTAGTTAAATCAAGACTTGTTAAACTACTACAACCATCAAACATACCCGCCATATTTGTAACTTTAGAAGTATCAAAATTCTTACCGAATTTTATTTCTGTTAAATTACTACAGGCTGCAAACATACTTGACATATTGGTTACTTTACTCGTGTTAAACATATTTAAATCTAATTCTTCTAAACTACTACAGCCCCTAAAAAAGCCATTAGAATTATTATAAAAATCAGTAACATTTTCTAAAGTAAAATTCTTCCCAAAGTTTATGCTCTTCAAGCTACTACAAAATGTAAACATTCCTCCATTCCAAGTCCCAATAGTTGTTACTTTTCTTGCGTCCCACCTAGTTAAATCAAGACTCGTTAAACTTTTGCAATTATAAAATGTAGCACACATATTTGTTACATTCGATGTATCAAAATTTTCTATTCCTTTTATCTCTTTTAAGTTTATACAGTCTCGAAACATATCACCTATGCTTCTTGCACTACTTGTATTAAAATTACTTAAATCTAGTTCTTTTAAACTACTACATCCTGAAAACATACCTCCTATATCTGTTACACTACTTGTATTAATTCCTATAAGATTAATATTTTTTAATAAATTACAATTATTAAACATCCAAATCATAATCGTTACTTTACTCGTATCTATTAAATTTAACTCTATTTGTTCTGCTTTTTGAAAGTTAGTAAAGAAAGTCCTAATATCTGCTGGACAACTTATATATCCATCACTATATACATATATTGTTCCTGTTTTATCATCATAATATCCTTTTATACTTCCATCACTTTTTGATGATAAATCTGTATATTCCAGTTCTTCTAATTCTTCTTTCGTTAATCCTTCAGGAAGTACACTATCTTGTAAAAAGATCATCTTCTTTACTTTTGTATCTATTGTATTATAATCAGGAGTACTACCGTCATCTTTTGTATCTCCTACTAATTCTTTTACCTTTTTATTAAAGTCTTGACCGCTTACTAAAGTACTCTCATTTAAATTCTTAAGTATCTCTATATCTTCATCTGTTACTCTTGCATAGTAATCATCTATTAAGCCTTTTAATACTCTTGTTACTTTGCTATTTTCTATTAGAAGTAATCCACTTTTTAGTCCTCTTCCATCATAGTTTATAAATATCTCTTTATCTCCTAGTACTATTTTCTTTCCGTTATCTGTTATTGTATATAAGCCGTCACTTACATTATTAAATACTTCTTCATTTATTAAAGATGTATTTACTGCTCTTATATATTCACTTGTACTTATCTTTAATGATTTTATTTTTGCTTCTGTTATTATATTTAATACTATTGGTACTGCTATTATTGCTATAAATGATAATATCAATATTACTGCTAGTAACTCTACTAATGTAAATCCCTCATTTTTCATAATCTATTCCTCCCATATTAATCTATCTATATTATCTCATTGCCCCCCCCCCCTGTCAAGAGGAACATATGTTTGCTTTACATTTTTTGCGAAATTCCAATTTGCATTATGCATATAAATCTACTGCAAATTAGTAACTATTAGCCACCTTCAAAATTAATAAAATTTAGGATTGTTATAATCCTAATTTTATTTTATATCATTTTTTAATTCATACAATATATTTAAAGCTTCCATAGGTGTTATATTTACTGGATCAATTTCTTTAATTTTCTTTTCAATAACAGATTCTTCTTTTGGCATAACTAAATCAAGTGGTAGTGATTCCTGTATTTTTATATCCCTTTTCTTTTCTTTAGATTCATACACACTTAATATATCACTTGCTCTTTTAATTAAACTATCAGGCAAGTTTGCAAGTTTAGCTACATGTATACCATAACTCTTATCGATACTACCATCTTTAATTTTGTGTAAAAAGGTGACATTCCCATTCTCTTCATGAGCAGATACATGTACATTTTTTAGATGTTTTAAGTTATTCTCTAAATCTGTAAGTTCATGATAGTGAGTTGAAAACATAGTTTTACACTTTATGTTATCGTGTATGTACTCTATTATTGATTGTGCGAGTGCCATACCATCAAATGTAGCAGTACCACGTCCAAGTTCATCAAAAAGTACTAATGAATTACTTGTTGCGTTTGAAATAGCATTGTTTGCTTCATTCATCTCAACCATAAATGTAGATTCACCACTAACAAGATCATCGCTCGCACCAATTCTTGTATATATTGCGTCAAATACTTTTAATGTCGCACTTTTAGCAGGTATAAAGCAACCTATTTGAGCCATTATAACTGTTATTGCAAGCTGTCTCATATATGTGCTTTTACCAGCCATATTAGGTCCAGTAATTAATAGTATATCTGTACCCTTAGGCATATATATATCATTGCTTACATATTCACTATTTAAAACCTTTTCTACTACTGCATGTCTATTTTCTTTTATGTCTATAATAGGTTCATTTGTAAGTGTAGGTCTAATATAGTTATTTTCTTCAGCTACAGTAGAAAAAGATTGTAATACATCTATTTCACTTATTACTTTAGCTATTTCTTGTAACCTTGGTATATACTCTTTAACTTTATCTCTAATACTAACAAATATATCATACTCTAAATTAATTATTCTATCCTCAGCATTCAATATCATAGCTTCTTTTTCTTTAAGTATTGGGCTTATATATCTCTCACAGTTAGTAAGTGTTTGCTTTCTTTCATAACCGAATTCATCTTTTACTTGATTTATCATACCTCTTGATATTTCTATATAATATCCAAATACTTTGTTATATCCTACTTTTAAAGTTTTAATACCAGTACGTTCTTTTTCTTCAGCCTCAAACCTAGCTATGAAGTCTTTACCACCAGTTCTAATATTTTTAAGGTCATCTAAATCTAAATCATATCCATCTTTTATTAAATAACCTTCTTTAAGTCCCATAGGAGGATTTTCATATATAGATTTATCTAAAAGCTCATATAAGTCAGTTAGTGTTTCTATATCCTTAAATTTAATCGCATTTAATATGTTTTTAATATCAGGCAAAACCTTCAATGATGATTTTAACTGTAGTAAATCTCTTGCATTGGCATTTCCAAAAGCAATTCTTCCACTTAATCTTTCTAAATCATATACTTCATATAGTAAATTCTTTAAATCCTCTTTTAGTATAAATTCTTCTAGTAGTGTTTCCACTACATCATATCTTTTATTTATCTCAGTTATATCTATTAATGGATTTTCTATATAAGTTTTAAGCATTCTAGATCCCATTGCTGTTTTAGTTTTATCTAGTAGCCAAATAAGGGAATACTGCCTTTGTTTTAATCTTAGAGTCTCTGTTAACTCTAAATTTCTTTTAGTATGTATATCCATTTTCAAATAGTTAGTATTTACTTTTACTATAGCTTTTTGTAAATGGCTTAAACTAGTCATTTTTATTTTATTTATATAAGTTATCAAGTGATTAATAGTTTTAACTAATCTTTCATCTTCAACGTCACTTGATATGTATTCATATTCACTTAACTCTTCTATATCATCTGATATCGATATAGATATTTTAAATTGATTTTTTAAAGTACTTGTAATAGACTTATCAAAAGAAGATGTTACTATAATCTCTTTTAGTCCTATAGATACTACCTCACTTATTAGAGTACTAGGATTATGATTTATTAAAGCTGTATATATAACCCCTGTAGTTATATCTGCATAACATATTGCATAGACATGGTTAAAATCCATTATATTTCCTATATAACTAAATTCATTTTCTTTAAGTGAATCAGGGTTCATTATAGTTCCTTTACTTATTATTTGAGTAATACCACGCTCTACTATTCCCTTTGCGTCTTTAGGATCTTCTAACTGGTCACATATACCTATTTTATAACCTTTTTCAACCATTTTTTCTATATATACATCAACAGCATGATAAGGCACACCACACATTGGTACTCTTTCATCAAGACCTGCATTTCTACCTGTTAAAGTTAATTCAAGCTCTCTTGATGTTATAACAGCATCTTCAAAGAACACCTCATAAAAGTCTCCTAATCTATAAAATATTATTACATCTGGATATTTACTTTTTACATCGATATAGTGTCTCATCATAGGTGAAACACGATTTAAATCCACATCAGACATCTTCATATAAACCACCTAATAATTATTTTATCATTTTATAAATTTTAAATCTAGTTTTTTTATTCTAAAATAAAGAAAAAAGTAGTATTGTGAGGTTACAAATCACAATACTACCTAGTTAGATAATCTATTATTTCATCAAATGTAGATACACCTATTATTTCTATATCATAGTTATTTTTTTCTTTCAATTTTATAGCTTCTTCATAATTAGAATCATTTGGTACTATAAACAAATCTGCTCTTTTTTTAACTGCGCTTTTAAGTTTATATTCCACACCACCAATACTTCCAACAGTACCATTTTCATCAATTGTTCCTGTACCTACTATCTTTAATCCATTTGTTATATCTTCTTCTACAAGTGAATTATATATGGAAAGTGCGGTGATTAAACCTCCACTAGGTCCAGATTCATTACTGTCCACACTTATTTCTACTTTAGGATTTGTCTCATACTCATTAATATTGCTTATAAGTATTCCTATCTTCTTTCCATCATCATCTTTTATATAAGCATATCTATTATACTCATCTCCATTATTTAATACTTTTATATTTAATTTAGAACCTAGAGTTAAACTTTCTATTATATTAGTTATATCATCCTTACTTTCAACATAGTTTTCATTGACACTTATTATTTGATCTCCAACTTCTAAATTAGTATCAGAATTCTCTAAGATATACGTTACAAGAAGTTTGTTTGACTTTATACTGATATCTTTTAAAGCTTTATTATATGCGACATATATAGCATTGCTTATAGATTCATCCATAAGTATTTTATCTCTTATCTCATATGTTTTATAATCTTCATTATCTAACATTACATCTTCTTTTTTTAATACTTTAAAATCCTTATTAAATAATGATATTATAAGTGTTGGAATAGACGCTCTATATTCTCTTACGTATGCAAGATTAAAGCTACCACTACTTTCATAACCATCTATTTTTATTTTCTCACTTACATCACTAATCCCACCGGGAGCGTCTATATAGTATGGAAATCTAATAGTAAACAAGATTAATATTAATACCATGCATATTATAAATTTATAATTATTTTTTATATATTTCATTTTATCACCATTATATATTTATGATACCATTTACATAATTATTTATCAAGAGAAAAAAGATAGCATAAACTATCTTAATTGAAGTTGTTTTTCATATTCTTCTTCAGTTATATATCCATCTTTGATTATCTCTTCTTCTGGAACCATTAGACCATCACTATTTTCTGTATATCCAGTATAGCCTTGTAATACCCATTGATCATAATCTTCTTTACTTCTAAATTTCATATCGTATAATGAGTATGTTCCATCAGGATTAACCACACCATCATCAACTATGATTTCTCCATCACTTTCATCTGGTTGTGGATTTGAAGGAGATGATGGTTGTGTTTCATATGAAGTATCTTCTTCAGCAACTGGACTAGTTGAATATGTAGCTTTTACTTTTTCTAAATCTTCTTTACTCATAAGAGTACCTTTTTCTATAACTATTCCCCATACAAGTTTTCCATTTTCGTCAATCCAGCCATAGTAATCTTGATCTGCATATGCATATTTTCCAACTTTGTCCTTTTCGATGTCTTTACCTAATTCGTCATCGTGTGCAAAGTCATCTGATTTTTCTCCATCACCAGAATCAACTACTTCACCAGTTTTACCATCATGAATCTCATAGTCAGGTTCTTTTTCTTTTACTACATCATCGCTTGTATCTTCTTTATTAACACCGGGATCTACATATAAAGTATCATCTTTAGTATCAGTCTTTGTATCTCCTACTTCATCTGATTTATCAGCTGCATTTTGATCTACATAAAGGTTAGAATCTTTTTCTACAACTTTATCCTTATCTACTTTTCCATTTGTAGAATCTCCGTATTTAGAAGTATCTTGTTTAGGAAACTCTAATTCATCTCCCAAATCATTTACGTCTTTTTCTTCTACTTTAGTTGTCTCATCTAAGTTTGTAGATGGAGTATTTGTAGTATCTTCCTTATCCTTATCAGGCTTATTTAAATCAGTAACGGGTGCTTTATCCTTATCTATTTTATTACCACGTTTAAGTAATTTAGATATTCCAAAGATAGCTCCTAAAGAAAGCGCAGCAGCTACTACTATAGCAATTACTTTGTTTCTTGTTTTACCTTTCTTTTTTGGCTTACTTACCTTTTCTCTTTTTGCTTTTTTACCTTTGACACTAACGTCATCTATATAATAATCAATTGGTTTTATTTTTGACATACCATAACCCTCTTTCATTGGTCTATATACTAACACAATTTTTTCTATTTGTCAAATCAAAAAGTGATTAATTATTATCACTTTTATAATCACAACTACTACATTTAATTATATTCTTCTTCTCAGTCAACATACTACCACATTCAGGACATTTTTTACCTATAGGTTTATCCCAATATGCTTCTTTACATTTAGGATAGTTATTACATCCGTAGAATATTTTACCTCTTTTACTTCTTTTTTCAACTATTTTACCGTCGCATTTAGGGCAGTCACAAACGACAGTTACTTCTTTTTTCTCCTGTTTTATGTATTTACACTTAGGATAGTTACTACAAGCAGTAAACTCTCCATATTTACCTTTTCTAATAACTAGTGGACTACCACACTCTGGACAATCCTCACCAGTTTTTTCTGCCTCTTTTTTAGGCATAGCTTCAAATGCGTTTTTAACACTCGGTTCAAACTCATCATAAAAATCTCTTAATACTTTTACATAATCTATATTACCATCTGCAATTTTATCTAAGTCATTTTCCATATTAGCAGTATATTCTACATTTATTAAATGACTAAAGAACTCTTGCAGTTTATCAGTTATTTCAAATCCAGTTTCAGTAGGAACAAATTTCTTTTCAACTATATTTGCATATCCTCTTTTTTTAATTATATCCATTGTAGTTGCATAAGTACTTGGTCTACCTATACCCAACTCTTCCATCTCTTTTATAAGTTTAGCTTCTGTATAACGAGCTGGAGGAGTGGTGAAGTGCTGCTCTTTTGTAATATCTGTTGATACTAATACATCAGATTTATAATTTTCAAGTGGAGGAAGTATAGTATCTTTAGTATCTTCATAGTCCTTATATACTTTTAAATATCCATCAAAATCAATTATTTGTCCAGTTGCTTTAAACTGATAATTGTTATTATCAAGTACTACTGTTGTATTTATTGTAGTGGCACTCTTCATAAGTGAGGCAAGAGCCCTAAAATAAATCATTTTATATAGTTTATATTCATCGTTAGTTAAAAATGGTTTAACATCACTTGGAGTTCTATTTATACTAGTTGGTCGAATACCTTCGTGAGCGTCTTGTACATTTTCAGTTTTCTTAGATACTTTAACACTTCCAATATACTCTTTACCATATTTAGCCTCTATATATTTATAAGTATCACTTATAAATTCATTAGAAAGTCTAATAGAATCTGTACGCATGTAAGTAATTAAACCTACAGTTTCACTTTCAAGTTCTACTCCTTCATATAGTTTTTGGGCTATTTGCATAGTCTTTCTAGCATTAAAGCCTAGTTTATTTGAGGCGTCTTGCTGCATTGTACTTGTTGTATATGGAGGTTTAGATTGCTTTTGTTTAGTCTTTTTATCTACACTCTCTATTTTAAATGCATTACTTAAGTTATTTAATACTTCATTTGCTTCTATTTCGTTATGTATTTTAAAGTCTTTATGGTTATAGTTAAATAAACTAGCAGTAAATTCAGGGAATATAGCATCTATCGTCCAGTATTCTTCTGGTTTAAATGCCATAATTTCTCTTTCTCTATCTACTATTAGTTTTAAAGCAACACTTTGAACACGTCCAGCAGATGATCCGTCTGTTTTAGATTGTATTAATCTAGATAATCTAAAGCCTATTATTCTATCAAGTATTCTTCTAGTTTCCTGACTATTTACTAAGTTTTGATCAATTTTTCTTGAGTGCTTAAATGCTTCAACTACTGCATTTTTAGTAATTTCATTAAATACTACTCTATCATAGTCTTTATCAGTTAATCCAAGTACTTTTTGTAAGTGCCAACTAATTGCCTCCCCCTCACGGTCAGGGTCTGTTGCAAGATATACATGATCTACTTTCTTAGATTCTTTTTTTAGTTCATCTATAACACTCTTTTTACCTTTCATAGTTATATAATCAGGTTTAAAATCGTTTTCTATATCTACACCAAGACCATATTTACCTTTTGTAGATAAATCTCTTACGTGTCCCTTGCTAGATAATACCTTATAATCACTACCTAGATATTTTTCTATAGGCTTTGTTTTACTTGGTGATTCCACTATAACTAAATTCTTAGACATATGTGCCTCCATTTCTATTAATATTTTATACACTATAAAGTTATTTTTGTCAACTATAAATATGAATAAAAGTTGTATATAAAAATTACTGTATAATAAAAAATACAGTTTTTTTAAAACTGTAAAAACTTATTGTATTATATATTATTTAGTTCTAATAATATCATTTTTTATAATATGTTTCACTTTATTTAACTCGTATTCATTCACACAAGACTTACTTCCATCAAAGTCTGTTCCCTTTACAGCTACTCCATCTAAACTGCCTATTATTTGTGCGTCACATAAAATTGCATATGTTAAATCTTTTTTGTATACAGTTTGTGGATTTACCTTCGCACCTATACTACCAGTAAAATCTGTATTCCTAATCCATACTTTATCAAAACTTCCTATTATTTCTACATCACACAACTTTGTATTAAATAAAGCTTTTTTGTATACGGTTTCGGGATTTAATTTTGCACCTATACTTCCCTTAAAATCAGTTTTACTAACGTCTACATCATCAAAGCTACCTACTATTTCTGCGTCACATAATTTTGAATCTATTAATTCCTTATGATAGATAGTTTGAGGGTTTATTTTAGCACCTGTACTTCCTTTAAAATCTGTACCTCTAATATCAACATTATCAAAACTTCCTATTATTTGTGTGTCACATAATTTTGTACGAAAAAGGCTTTTTATATATACTTTTTGTGGATCTATTTTAGCTCCTATACTTCCTTTAAAGTCTGTTTCTCTAATATCCACCCCATCAAAACTTCCAATTATTTCAACATCGCATAACCTTGTATCATGTAAATTTTTCTTATATATTGTAAGTGGATTTATCTTCACTCCTGTACTTCCTTTAAAATCTGTACTCCTAATATCTACATCATCAAAGTTGCCTATTATTTCTACCCCATATAACTTTGAACTGCTTAAGTTTTTTGCATATACTGTCTGCGGATTTATCTTTACACCACTTAAGCAACTAAAATCGTAATTATAAACATATACATTATCAAATGAAATATTGCTAAAATCTATTTTTTTATATACATCATTCCAACTATTTCTAAAGTTATATTGATATGAGTCACCTGAAAATAGAATTCTTTTAAGTAGTGTATCATCAAGTCCTTTAAGTAATATCTTTTTTTCTCCATTATATGTAGTTATTTCATTATAAAGATAGTTTGAAACTTCTTCAATGAACTTATCATTGTATATTCTTCGCATATAAGCCTCCAACATTGACTGCTATTCTAACATTTTTTAGTTATAAAGTCAAATTTGTCGTATACGATGAAACTATTTCATTAAAGAACCTTTTTCACATCTATTTCCAAAAGAATCTATAAGTTTACCATCTTTAATTACTCTAACTACCTCACAGTTGTTAGAACATCCTTTGCACTCATATCCTTTTGTTTCAAAGTTAATATTATCTATATTTAGATTAAACTCTCTATCACTTGGAGTCTTACTTGAAAGAATTGCAGCTCCAATCGCACCCATTAAATGACTATTATTATCTACTATTACATTAGTATTTAAAACTTCATTAAAATACTTAACTACTCCAACATTTTTACTTACCCCGCCTTGAAATACTATAGGTTCCCTTAGTTTTTTACCTTTACCAACATTATTTAAATAATTAAGTACTACACTTTTACAAAGTCCAGCTATTATATCCTCTTTTTTGTATCCGAGTTGTGCTTTATGGATAAGGTCTGATTCTGCAAATACAGTACATCTAGCAGCAATCTTAACTGGATTTTTACTCTTTAAAGCGAGTACTCCAAAGTCATTTATATCTACGCCTATTCTTTTAGATTGACTAGATAAAAACGCTCCTGTCCCTGCTGCGCATAAAGTATTCATCGCATAATCAGTTATAACCCCATTATTAAGTAAAATTATCTTAGAGTCTTGTCCTCCTATTTCAATTATTGTTTTAACATCAGGATAGTAATTTAAAGTACCATAAGCATGGCATATTATTTCATTTTTAACTACATTAGCGCCTAACATAAGTCCAATTAGTTTTCTCGCACTTCCAGTAGTTCCTATTCCAGATAATATATAACCTTCTGGTATAGTTAAAGTACTAATTAACTTTTTAACTGCATCTATGGGACTTGCCATAGTCCATATATAATTAGATGATAATATGTTGTTATAAGAATCTATTATAACTCCTTTAGTTGAAATAGACCCTATATCTACTCCAAGATAACACTTATTCATGTCTTTTCCTCATTTCAATCATATCGTAAAAAGCCTCTAACCTAGTTTCAAATCCAACACAAGATGTGTTTGCGTCCATACTAAGAAAAAGTACAGGCATATTAGATTCTTCACACATTTTATTAATTATTCCCATGCTTCCTATTTCTGGAGTACAAAAACTAGATTTGATATGTATTATTCCATCATACTTATTATCAATTAAATACTTTGTATAATAAATATTATCCATCGCGTCCGCACCCATCTTATATTTAATATTTTTTAATTTTTTTAAATATCTCTTACTTTTCCTTCCTTTTTCAAATAATAAATATGTAACATTTGTGAATCTTTTAACTTCTACATTAAAACTTTCTAAAATAGATTCTATATTGTTATTTGCAAAAGGTTCCATAAGAGTGTATAACTCTCCGATTACGCCTATTTTTATATTATCTTTAGGTTTATTAATCTTAATACTTTTTATTTTTCTTTTATACTTGATATAGTTATATTTAAGTCCTGTAAATGTCTTAACTTTACTAAATGAAGATAGCATGTTATTAAATTCATCTTCTAAATTAGACTTACTATAACCTGCATTTTCTCTTATATAGTCTTCTAAAGTGTCCATATATTTAATCATTTTAATAGTTATACCTAGATAATATAAAGACTTAATTACATTTAATTTAGGATTAATAGTTTTAAGTATCTTATATATTTTTTTTAAATCAGTATGTCCCATACTAACTAAATTATAATATTCAAATTTATACCCTAAATCAGTTAATATTTTCTCCTGCAATTCATAATAGTATCCATACCTACAACCTCCACCCATCTGAATTAGTGTATTTGCGCCCATCTCTAAGCACTCTATATATGTACCAAGCGTATATTTAAAAGGTGTACATAAAGTATCCGGACTATTCTTACTACCTAGTTCTATAGTTTTACTAGTAATAGTTGGAGAATCTAATATCCTAGAGTTACTTATCTTAGAAAATAAAAACTTAGCTGGTACATGATAGTTACCCATAAGTGGAAAAGCAATTACACGTTCCATATTATCACCAATTAATTATATGAAAAAAAATAAGTATTAAAACTTATTTTTAATTATTACGTATCTATCAAATCCCTGTAAATCTTTTTTTATTTCAACATCACAATCTAAATATTTTAATGCGAGATCTTTTACTTTAATCCCCTCATTATATCCTATTTCAAATAATATATAATACTTTTCTTTTAAATATTTACTGCAATTTTTAAGTATTTGTTCATAATAATATAATCCATCATTAGGTGCATACAAAGCAATGTTGGGCTCATTATTTTTAACTATATCCATAATATCCTCATCATAGCTTATATAAGGTGGATTACTTATTATAAGATCATATTTTTTATTAAGTGGCTTTAACATATCACCATTTATAAAATTTACTTCTGCACTATTTAATTTAGCATTGTACTTTGCAACATCTAAAGCATCTAAACTTATATCAACCGCATCCATATTTATATTAGGAAGTTTTTTCTTTAAAGTTATTGCTATACATCCACTACCAGTACCTAAATCTACTACATCTAAATTAGTATTAGATAAATATTTTAAAGCAAGTTCTACTAAACCTTCTGTTTCAAATCTAGGTATTAGTACTCTTTTATCGACTTTAAATATATACCCATAGAAATCTACATTCCCTACAATATACTGTACTGGTTCACCATTTTGAAGTCTAGTTATTGCATCCTCTATATTACCTTTATAATACTTTTTTAAATATTCTATATCAGTCATAATATTACCTTAAACACTTATAAACGTATCTTGAAAAAGTTTAGTCCATTTATCTATTATTAAACTATTATCATAGAAATAATTAGATAGAGCTTTCTTATATTTATCTTTATTATTTATAATTTCGTCTATTTTGTTTTTATAAGATAATAAATCTTCTCTGCTTAAAATAATACCATTAATACCATCCTTTATCTGTTCATAAGCAACATCAAAATCTGTAGAAATGCAGGGTACATTTAAAATCATAGATTCTGTTAATACAAGCCCCCATGTTTCTTCATCACTTAGTAAAACTGAATAATCACATTTTTTAACAATATTATGAGGGTTGTCTAAAAAACCTAACCATTCAAAATACTTTTTATATTCCTCATATTTTTCATGTATTTTCTGATATTCATCTTTATAGTAATTATTTCCTATTATAAACCATTTAAAATCTACTTTTTTTTCTATCAAACACTTAGCAAGATAAAGCATTCTATCAAACCCTTTAGAATTACAAACTCTAGCTACAGTAACTAAATTTAATGATTTAGATAAAGGTAATTCTATTGGATAAGAAGATAGAGCTTTTATTTCATCACTATCTACAACATTATATATAGTATACATTTTTTCTGATAAATTAGGAAATAAATTTTTTAATTTTCTTGTGACTGTTTCACTAACACTTATAATAAAATCTAGCGATTTACATTCTTGTTCAATAGTTAAAACAGATTTATCCATATTTATTAAATGATGTATCCAAAGTATTTTCGTTTCATATAATATTTTTTTAATATTTTGGTCTAAGTGATAATGAGCTGAACAATTTACTAAAATATCTACATTGAACTTGTCAATGTTATTCATATTAACTACATCTGCAAACTCACTAAATCTATTAAGTAAATTATTATCAGATGTTTCATCACTATAACCAATATATATTTTAAATCCTTTTAATTTTTTTACTAAATTTAAAATAGCCATTTCAGTGCCACCCATATAAAAGAGTGGTCTAAAAAATAGAACAGTTTTCATATATCTATCACCTCATTAAACCCTGATATAAAGATAGTACCATAATTTCAAAAAAAAAGCAAATCCACGTTTTCACCTTTATTTTAAAGGTCAAACGCTATTCGCCTCTCAATTTTCTAGCTTGATCTTCTGTAATTAGTGCGTTAATAATATCATCAAGTTCTCCATCCATTACACGCTCTAGCTGCATTGTTGAAAATCCAATTCTATGATCAGTTACTCTATTTTGAGGATAATTATAAGTACGTATCTTCTCTGATCTATCACCAGTACCTATTTTATTTTTTCTTTCGCTACCCAACTCTTGTTCTTGACGTTCTAACTCCATTTGATATAACCTAGATCTTAATACTTCCATAGCTTCTGCTTTATTTTGTATTTGACTTCTTTGGTTTTGACAAGTTACTACTGTATTAGTTGGAATATGCGTTATTCTTACAGCGGAAGGAGTTGTATTAACACCCTGTCCTCCGTGTCCTGACGCACAGAATGTATCTATTCTAAGATCACTTTCCTTTATTTCTATATCTATATCATCTACTTCTGGCATTACAAGCACTGTTGCTGTAGATGTCTGTATTCTACCATTAGATTCAGTTAAAGGAACTCTCTGTACTCTATGTGAACCACTTTCATATTTTAATTTAGAGTATACATTATCTCCCTTAATTTTAAATTCTACTTGAGCATAGCCTCCTGCTACTCCCTCAACGGCATTTAATTCTTCTACTTTCCATCCATTCTTCTCAGAATAATGTGTGTACATTCTATATAAATCCCCTGCAAAAATATTAGCTTCATCGCCTCCAGCTGCTCCTCTTATTTCTACTATAACATCTTTACCGTCATTAGGATCTTTTGGCAAGAGTAATATTTCAAACTCATCTTCCATTTGCTTCTTTTTTTCTTCGTTTATATTATACTCTTCTTTTGCAAATTCACTCATTTCAGGATCTTTCATAAGTTCTTTAGCGTCTTTTATATTTTGAAGTACTTTTTTATATTCCTGATAAGCCTCATAGCTTTCTTTTAATGTAGCCTGTTCTTTACTTAAGGCAGTAGTCTTTTTTATATCGCTTAAAATTTCAGGGTTACTCAAATCTTCTAGTATTTGATTATATCTATTTTCTATATTTATTAATCTTTCTATCATGTTATCCTCCCTTTAAAACATATAAATTATACTATAATTCTGTCAAACTTTCAATATAATAAAAATTGGATTGCTCCAATTATTTAGAATCTATATTAACTCTTACTCTTCCTAGCTTTTTAGCATAAGAAGCTGCTTGAACTATAGTTCTTATTGAGTTAGCAATATTGCCACCCTTTCCTATTATAGTACCCATATACTCATTTGGTACTAATACTTGTATGACAATATCTCCTTCAGATTCTATTTTGTTAACAGTTACATCTATGTTAGGCAATAACTCTTTAACTAAATATTCAGTTAAATTTACTAACTCCATAATTACTTACCAACTTTCTTTTTAGAAATTTTTTCGTCGTGTAACTCCTTCAAAATTCCCTGTTTACTTAAAATATCTCTAACTGTATCAGTTGGTGTCGCACCATTATTTAACCATTTTTTAGCTAAATCTTTATCGAGTTTTACAACTACAGGATTCTCAAGCGGATTATAGTAACCAATTTCTTCTATAAATTTACCATCTCTAGGATACCTAGAATCAGCTGCAACAATACGATAAAAAGGTCTTTTCTTAGCTCCCATTCTTTTTAATCTTAATTTAACTGCCATAAAGCACCTCCATTCATGTAAATAATAATATCATGCTTTTTTTACTTTGTCAACCCTTTTTGGTTAACAAAATTATTTAATTTAAATATTTTAGGATTATTTGTTATATTTTGGTTAATATCGACATTTAATCCTAAAAGAAAACTCTCATTCAATATTTTTATGAATGCAACAAGAGTACGTGTATTTCCAACTATAAAAGGTTGCAAATGCCATATTTCTTCTATTAGTAATAATATTTCTTTTAATTCATTTGGATTATTTAAACATAAATAACTTATTTTTTCTAATTTGCTTTCAATTAACTCTTTTTCTTTAATAGATAAATCTCTAGTACCACGTTCATCTTTGAAGTAAAAATCACTAAAAAGAAATGAATTTAAACGGATTAAAAAAGTTAGATCGTATTTTGTATTATTAAATGTATAATAACTGTTTAAAAGTCTTAATTTTAAATTTATTATTTCTTTTTCTATTTCCCTTAATCTATATTCACTTATACCTAATTTATTACTTGATCCATCCATAAAAGTCACCTTTTCGTTATATAATATCAGAAAAAGAAAAAAAGTACAATAGTACTATTTTATAAAATCTTCTTTTACGTTATCTATTTCTTCTATATCTTTTGGTGTTAACTCATCTTCTATTTCATCCCAAGGTTCTTCATCTTCCTCTATAGCTATTTTTACCTTTGTCTCTCCTACTACTTCTACACCCAATTCTTTTTCAATATCAAATGTTATTGATTTGCCATTTATATTAACTAAAGAACAACTTGGTTGTTTAAGTGTTCTAACTATTATATCTGTATCGCTTGAAAGATCCGCACTATCTTTTAGTTTTACATTAAATAGATCATCATAAGATATGTTTTTGTTAACAACTGTAGTTTTAGAATCGTTATCGTATGAATACCATATATTTACATCATATGAGCCACTAACACCTATTTTATCATTAGTCTTGTAACCTTTAAATTTATGATTTATTACCCAACACCCTAAAATTGTAGTTGGAGTATTTTCTACACTTATACTGTAATTATCTTTAAAATATTTTTTCCCTTTTCCAATAACTGCTTTTGTAACTATTTCTTTATATAATGACATATAATCACTCCTCAATTTAATATATGAGTAATCGATATAAAAATGCATAAAAAAAGGTATTTTTATACCCTTTGTTTATATACCTTTAAGCGTTATTTACTTAGTTATAATTAGTATTGCAACTGTTATAATTAAAATTATTACGAGTGCGACTAACACCATTAATATTTTGCTAGTACCTTTTTTATCTTTAGTAGTTGATGTATTATTTATTTCTGTTTGATTTGGCATAGGTGGTAGACTATTTAAATTATTATTTAAATCAATATCACTATTATTTTCTGGAACACTTAAAACTGGCTCTACTTTAGAATTTTCATCTATATTAAGGTTAGTATTAATTGGATTTAAAGGCTCATCTAGTCCTGTATATAAATTAACACTATCTAAATTTACTTCTTGATTTAATGGTTCTATATTTTGATCTACTTCAATTAAAGCCCCGCAGTTCCCACAAAATTTTGCATTATCTTCTAAAGTTGCGCCACATCTTTTACATGTCATACTTTCAGCTCCTCTATCTTTCTATTCAATTATAACACAATTATGAAAAAAAGTATATATCTTATACTTTTTCTATTATACCGTATGATTAATTTATGATAATGTCTTAAGTGTTAACTTTTGAAAATGTCTCAAAAGTAATATATAATATGTCACTTG
>CANQAT010000029.1 GCA_947588925.1 uncultured Bacilli bacterium
TCTACTAATGTAAATCCTTCGTTTTTCATATTCTATTCCTCCCATATTAATCTATCTATATTATCTCATTGCCCCCCCCCCCCCTGTCAAGAGGAACATACGTTTGCTTTACATTTTTTAAAAAAATTTGCAAATTATTTTAACTTACATATAATAAAAAAAGGAAAATCTTTTTTAACTTTCCTTTAGTTTTTCAATTTCTTCTTGACTTAAACCAGTTGCTTTTGAAATAATGTTTATATTGATATTTTCTTTTAGTAGATTTTTTGCTGTAGATATCTTTTCTTGTTCAATGCCTTCTTTGAGCGCAGCTTCTTTTGCGTCTTTTATCTCTTGTCTTTTTAACTCTTTTTGATGAAACTCCCAATCATACGCTCCCATTACATCCATCTCATCATTATACTTCTTCATTTTATCATATATATCTTCCATATCTCTATCTCCATCACATAACATCTTTGCTTCTTCACTACTTTCTACTCCAAGAAGCCCTAAAAACTTTGTTTGACTATCCAGTTCGTCTACATCCATATTATAACATTTTTCTTTAAAATATGGAATATATATTTTTATTATCTCCATCATGTCTGTTAATTCTTCATCTGAGTCTTTATCGTATAATCTATATTTCATTATTGGATGTTTATGCATTCCACTATAATCTAAATTTATTTGTATGTGTCTATTTATTTCATCATATTCATTTGATTTACTCAAATCCTTACTTATGTTTCTACATATATAGTATACATTTCTATTTATTATACTTTTATTTTCATATGTATTTATTTCTATATTTACTTTTGTTCCATCATCTAACTCTACTATTAAATCTACTTCTACTTTTTTATCCCTATATGGTCTTCCTATTAATTCGCTATTTAATATCTTTACTTCTTTAGGTACTATCTCTAATACTTCTTTTAGAAGTTTTTTTATAGGTATCAAATCCTCCTCATTTGCGAAAACCTTCTTAAACATTAGGTCAAACTTTAATGGTATAAATCTTTTTGTTTCTTCTTCTAACATATATCTCCTTTCTTTCCTTTTTATTCTTTTACTTTAAAATCTACTCATCCTAGACTAAAAATCATTTTCAGCACCTCCCTATATATATCATTCTACAAAACTTTCTAATTTACTTTTTTTTTCTTAAAAAAGTTTAAAAAAAGTGAAAATTTCACAAATCTTTCACATTTCTAACAGGTTATACACATTTTAAGAACGAAAAAATTAGGTTTCCCTAATTATTAACACACTAAATCAAGTAAACTTTTAAAACACCTTATATGCATTTTTTCATCTTCTATTATTCTATATAAAGTCATTTTAATATACTCATCATCTATAACACTTATATCATACTCGTACTTATTTATAGCTTCTTCTTCTAACTTTATATCACTTAAAAGCATATCTATAATGTTAGTAGTATAATCTACAAAACTTCCACTCCAATATGTCATAAAATTATCTTTAAATACATATCTAGGCTCTACCCCAAGTAGTTTTATAGTCTCACCAAGTAGTTCTAAATGCTTCATCTCAACCATAGCAATTTCAGATAAAGTTTTTGAAAATATTTCATTTACATTAAACTTATCAAACTTCTGATATACATACTGTGTGATAGATGTAAGCTCACTATATAGTCCACTATAATCTTCAAGTAAAAGACTTGCATATTCTAAATTAGGTTTTTCTACTCTAACAAGGGGATATGGCTTATTAACTTTACAGTCCACAACATCACCTAATTAATTTTATTCAAAATATTAGTGTATATTATCTTTTTCTAAATCAAGTAATTGTCTTTTAATAGAAAGTCCTCCTGCATACCCTACAAGGCTTCCATTTGTTCCAATAACTCTATGGCATGGCACAATTATAGATATTGGATTATGACCAACCGCGCCACCCACTGCTTGTGAGGACATATTTTTATTAAGTATCTTTGATACTTTTTTTGCAATATCTAGATATGTTACTGTTTTTGAGTATGGTATTTCAAGTAATATATTCCATACTAACTTTCTAAAATCACTACCGATTAATTTAATAGGTAGTTCTCTTACGCTAGGGTTTTCTTTATTAAAGTATCTGTCTAACCATTTAATAGCCTTATTTAATACTTCTATATTATCATTTAATATCATATTATGTGTGATTTCATTATCAAAGTTTTTTTGTCCTTCAATAAAAAGTCCAACTATATTTTCTTTATCACTTACAATAATTAAATTACCTATTATTGACTTATAATTAGTATAGTAATACATTATCCTAGTTTATCTCCATTAGATACTTTCATACTAGGGGTTATTAATACTACTCCATCTTTACTATACGTTCCAAGAACTAATACTTCAGACATAAAATCAGCTATTTGTTTTGGTTTAAAATTAACTACTGCAAGTATTTGTCTATCTATTAAATCACTTGGTTTATATAAATCTGTTATTTGAGCAGAAGAACTCTTTATTCCTATCTCACTTCCAAAATCTATAAGTAATTTATAAGCAGGTCTTTTAGCTTTATCAAATACTTGTGCGTCTATTATAGTTCCTACTCTGATATCAAGTTTTAAAAAATCTTCAAATTCTACCATAACTACTCTACCTCTATTGGATTAACATGTATTACTGTTAAGTATATCTCATCTAGCTTTTTATCTATTTCTTTTTCTAGATCATCTGCTATTTTATGACTTTCAAATGTAGATAAATTTCCATCAACATATATTGTAAATGATATTTGATATTTATACCCTACTGGAGTTGAATTAAAGTGTATAACTTTTTTTATCTCACTATGCTTTTTTATTATTTCATATACTTTATTTTTAGTTTCTTCTGATATAGATTTATCCATTAATACATCATAACTTTCTTTAAATATTTTAATTGAAGTTATAATCATCCAAACAGCAATAATAGAACCAATAATACCATCTGCCCAGTATATTTTACTTAAAGTAAGTATACTAGATATAAGAGTTCCAAATGTAATTAAGCAATCATTTCTATGATCTTTAGAATTAGCCTTTATAAGTAAATTATTATATTTCTTAGCAAGTTTATTTGTATAAATATATAGAAAAAATTTAACTGATATTGTTACTATACAAACAACTATCAACCAAATAGAAAAACTTAAGTTATTATGATAAAAAATAGAATTAAATGCGTCTTTAAATATTCCAACACCCATTAATATCATTATTATACTAATAAACATAGAATATATATATTCAGCCTTACCATGCCCTAAATTATGATCATCATCAGATGGAACACTTGCTATTTTATTTCCTACAAAAGTCATAGCGCTAGATATAATATCCCCCGCACTATTAAATGCGTCTGCGATCATAGCTTGACTACTAGTTATAAATCCTACTAAAGATTTAATAATAAGTAAAAATAAATTACCAATAATTCCTAATATACTCGCTCTTTTTACACTTTTAAATCTTTCCATGAACATCAACCTCGTAATAATTTATTTAATTATAACATATAAGTGCTTAAAATTAAATAATATAGTGAAAATTACTTTTACTATATTATTATATTAGAAATATATAATTGATTTCATATGTTAATTATTTAAGGTGTGGTGAACCGTTGGAGTAGTCATATCAATAGCTCTAAATGTATAACCATGAGATAATCCATACTGTATTATAGTTTCAACTGCGTCTACACTAAATCCTTTAGTATCGTGCTGCAAAACCACATATGTAGAGCCATTTCCTAATCCTTTTAATACATTATCAACAACTCCGCTTGTTGTAGTTACACTACCAGCGTCTCCTCCACCTACATTCCAGTCAAAATATCTAAATCCTCTTTGCTCTACTGCCTTAGTTAATCTACTCATGATGTGGGTCCCACCATCATATCTTCTACTTACTGTATTAGAACTTCCTCCGGGAAACCTTATAATCATAGAAGTATATCCTGTTATATTTTTTACTTTCTCTTGTATTGCATATAAATCGTTAAAGTATGTCTCTTCACTAGCATATATTTTATAATTATGAGTATTGGAGTGTAGCCCAATAGTATGCCCTTCATTATATGCACGAAGTATCATATCCTCATAATTTTTACCATTACCAGTAACAAAGAAAGTTGCTTTTACATCGTACTTTTTTAATACGTCTAAAAGTTTGGATGTATATTTACTAGGTCCATCATCAAAGGTTAAATATATGTTTTTACCACTTTGAGCTGTACCGTTTGTACTTTTATATACATATACTTTTCTTTTTAGAATTGTCTCGTTTTTAGACTCATCTGAAACCTTATAAGTTATTGTATACTCACCTGCAGTTTTTGTATCGACTGAGCCTATTACAACTACTTTAGATGTTATATCACCGTCACAGTTATCAGACGCTTGATAGCCATATTCTTTATAGCTACCACCTACATTTATATATACTTTATTATCACCTTTTAAAATTAATGTAGGATTAGTTTGATCTTTTGCTATAGCGTCTTTTTTTATTATAGTCTCATTATCTGAGCTATCTTTAACGCTAAATACTATCTTACCATCTTCTAATTTTTTAATAACGCTATTTGATATATCACCATCATAGTTATCTATTGATGTTACTTTGTAATCAGGTATTATACCGTTTGGACAATATAAAAGTTCACTATCCTCAACTTCTATACTTGGCTTTGTTCTATCTACTACTTTAACCTTTTGCTTGTTTTTTAACTCTTTCTTGCCGTATTTATAGATATATGTTATTTCATATTCTCCAAGAGTATTAGTATATACTAACCCTTCTATAGAAACACTTACCTTATTACATTTAAACTTGTTACCATAACAGACATCTCCCGAAGTTTCTTTAAATTCACTACCGTATTCTATTTCTATACTGTTTTTAAACTCTTTAACATA
Organism: uncultured Bacilli bacterium; assembly: GCA_947588925.1. Taxonomy (GTDB): domain Bacteria; phylum Bacillota_I; class Bacilli_A; order RF39; family UBA660; genus UMGS1613. The sequence goes on from CANQAT010000029.1 coordinate 4,924, forward strand.
GAATTTCTTATCTAATATTAAAAATGTAAATAGCAAGACTATTAAAATTAATACAACAATTAATGAAATAATTAATATTTTTCTATTCCTTTTTAACTCTTTCATAACAAACTCCATACTACATTTATTATTTACAAATATCTACATAATATTTATAGTTTACTATTTATCATAATCGTCTTTAAAGCTTTTATAAATACCATTTTTCTTTACTCCAAGTACACAATTTATGTTTACATTATCAAGAGCTTTAAAGATATTATTATCTATATTTTTATTTATTTTTCTTAAATTTTCAATAAGACTTTTCATCTCTAGTCTCTTGCTATCCTCTTCTTCTTTAGAACACTGTTCTGTAAATTTACATGCGCAGTTTATAAATGTTAAATTATTATATCTTACCCAAGATAATATATCGTGTTCCTTAACTAAATATAAAGGTCTAATTAACTCTAATCCTTCAAAATTAGTACTGTGCAACTTAGGCATCATAGTTTTAATTTCAGATCCGTAAAACATAGATAAAAGTGTTGTCTCTATTACATCGTCAAAGTGATGTCCTAAAGCAATCTTATTACAGCCTAATTCTTTAGCTTTACTATATAGGTATCCTCTTCTCATTCTAGCACATAAATAGCAAGGACTTTTATCAACACTATAAACTACATCAAATATATCACTTTTAAATATCTCTATTGGCACATTTAATCTTTTAGCATTTTCTATTATTAAATTTTTATTATATTCTGTATAACCTGGATCCATTACAACATAATAAGCCTCGAAATTAATTTTGCTGTGTCTTTTTAATTCCTGTATACATTTTGCAAGTAAAAATGAATCCTTTCCTCCACTAATACATACCATAACTTTATCGTTTTCATTTATGAGTTCATAGTCCTTTACTGCTTTAATGAATCTGCTCCAGATTTCTTTCCTATATTTTTTTATAATACTTCTTTCTATTTCTTTATACTCTTCCATACCAATCACTATAGATATTATAGCACATCCCAGTTTAGTTCGTTAAAACTTTTTGTTTTATTTTTAATAGATAAATAATTTTATTGTTTAAATTCTAATATAAAGTGTTAAGTGGCTATACTTTTTTGTAAAGTTTTAAAGTTATTCAAAATTGTACTTGAGAATAAGATATAAGGTGTGCTATAATGTACTTGGTGATACTATGAAAGATTTAATAAAAATTGCTTTTATGATTTGTCTAGTAGTAGTTGTATACATATATAGAAATAATATTGCAAATTTTATAACCGAAGAAATTATATATAGAGGTAGTAATAAAGTTTTAACATATAACGAATATTATTTAGATTACGATTATAGTTATGTACAAAATATAGATACAGAAGAAGTTAAAAATTATCAAGATGTATTAAATATGATATATACAATTTTAAATAGTGGCGATGATAGTTATTCATTCAAATGTGGTTATACTGATTGTATAAATGATGTTAAAAAACTTGTAGATGACGCAGATGTGCTTACAAATATAAATAATTTGGTACACCCTTTTAATTCATTTTCTACTATAAATGTGAGTGTTGCAAACAGCGGAAAAATAACTGTAAATAATAAAAAAGCTTATAGCGATAGCGATATAGAATATATTAAGGATTATATAAATAATTTTATTAATAACAATATAAATAACAGTATGGGAAATTATGACAAGATTAAAGTCTTTCATGATAACATAGTTAATAGTACTGAATATGATGTAGATAATACTAATAAAACTTATACAGCATATGACCTTCTAACTACAGGCAAAGCTATTTGTGGTGGGTATAGCGATATTATGGCAATATACTTAAATACATTAGGAATACAAAATTATAAAATAACATCAGATAATCACGTTTGGAACTTAGTTAAATTAGATGATGTTTGGTATCACTTAGACATGACATGGGATGATCCTGTTGCTAGTGATGGAAATCAGTATTTATTACACAATTTCTTTTTAATATCTACTGATAAACTACTTGAGCTTGATAAAATAGAACACAATTTTGATAAAAATGTTTATAAAGAAGCAAGTTAGAAGCACAATTATGTGCTTTTTTAGAAAGGGAAATATATGGATGAGTTAAATAGATTTATTGAGGCACAAAAAAAGTACTATGAAATCGCACTTAAAGAAATTAAAAATGGTTATAAAGAAACACACTGGATATGGTTTATATTCCCACAACTTAAAGGCTTAGGCAGGAGTGGTATCGCACTTTACTATGGTATTAAAGATTTAGATGAAGCTAAAAGTTATTTAGAAAATAATTACTTAAAGAATAATTTAATTGAAATATCAGAAGCACTTTTTAAACTAAAAAAGAATAATCCAACTGAAATATTAGGTTATCCAGATGACTTAAAAGTTAAATCTTGCATGACTTTGTTTACTTAGCTGATTAAAGTATCGATATCTTTAAAAAAGTTATAGACAAGTTTTATAATGGAGAATTTGATTTAAATACTATTTCTATTATAGAGTCTGTAAAAAAAATTAAATCAATCAATAATAATTGATTGATTATTTTAATATCTTACTTATATTCATCTTTTTATATAAAACTCTAACAATTGTTATTATTTTTTCTTCTTCATTTATTGTATAAAAAACAAGAAAATTTTTTACCCTATAACTTCTATATTTATTATTCAAAAATCCAATAGGATTATAAATTGGAGAACCATAAGGGAACTTTAATATATCATCAAAACTATTAATAAACAAATTTTTTAGTTTTTCTGATGCAGTTACATTTTTTAAATTATAATATAATATATATAATAAATAATATCACTTATGTCCTTTTTAGCAATAGGTAAAAATTCTAACTTATACATATCTAACCTATTATATCATCAATACTTTTAATAATATCTTCTTTAGAATATCTCTCAGTAGTACTATTCATTTCTACTTCTGCTTCTTTTAATTTATTAAAAACTGTTTCATCAAAAACATTTGTCTTTACATCAAAAGGCAATTTTTGTTCTCTTAATACTGCTTTTATAAACATATTTACAGCAGTAGAAACATTCATTCCTACACTATTACAAAATTGTTCAAAACTTTTTTTATCATTTGCATTTACTCGGACATTTAAATTTAAAGTTTCCATAATATACCTCATTCCTATTTAATTATATTACATTTTTAAAACTTTGTCAATACATTGCTTTGCATTATATACAAGATGTATTACACAAGCTGTAACAGAAAAAGAAATACTATTCATTATCATGTATTTCTTTTATTTTATCTTCTATTCTTTTTCCGTATTCAATAGATTCATCATATATAAATTCTAATTCTGGTATATGTCTTAACTCTACCCTATCTGCAAGAGTCTTTCTTATAAATCCTTTAGCACTATTAAGCCCTTTTAAAGTCTTATCTTTATCACCTAAAGTAGTAAAGTATACTTTAGCATAACTCAAATCATTAGTCACATCTGCATAAGTTACTGTTACAAACTTAATATTAGGATTTTTAACTTCATTTGCAATTATATTGCTTAACTCTTTTTGTACTATACTATCTATTCTATCATTTTTTATTGACATTATTTTTTCTCTACCATTTCGTATGCTTCTATGATATCTCCAACTTTAATATCGTTAAAGTTAGTAATAGTAATACCACATTCTAAGCCTTTTTTAACCTCTTTAACAGAGTCTTTTTCTCTTTGAATAGAGTTAACCTCTCCATCATATATAACTGCACTATCTCTTAATACACGTACCTTAGAATTAGATTTAATAACACCATCAAGTACATAACTTCCAGCAATGGTACCTACTTTAGAGAACTTAAATAACTGTCTTACTTCCGCATTACCTGTTACATTTTCTTCATAAATAGGATCTAGCATACCTCTCATGGCAGCTTCCATATCCTCTACTGCTTTATAAATTATATCATATAATCTTATTTCAACGCCTTGTTCTTTAGCATAATCTTTTATAGTATTATTAGGTCTTATATTAAATCCTATTATAATAGCATTTGATGCATTTGCAAGTACTATATCACTTTCAGTAATAGCACCAACACTACTTCTTAAGACTTTAACTTTAACGCCTTCAACTTCTATCTTCTCTAAAGAGTTTTTAACAGCCTCAGCACTTCCATTTACATCTGCTTTAACTATTACATTAATCTCTTTAATACCTTCTTTAATTTTATTAAATATATCTTCGAGCGATACAGCACTCTTACTATTTTGTTTTAAGTGTTCCTCTTCTTTTCTTGCCTCACCTATACTTCTTGCTTGCTTTTCTGTTTCAAAAGCCATAAACTTATCTCCCGCACTAGGTGTTGCATTAAGACCTGTTATCTCAACTGGTTGACTAGGAAGTGCTTCTGTAATCTCTTCTCCCTTATCGTTTTTTAGAGTTCTAACTTTACCATAACTTGTTCCAACTACTATAGGATCTCCAAGTCTTAAAGTACCATTTTGAACAAGTACAGTAACTATTGAACCAACTTGTTTATCAAGTCTAGATTCTATAACGCTACCACTTGCATAACGATGAGGATTTGCTTTATATCCTTCCATCTCTGAAACGAGTAGAATGTTATCTAAAAGTTCATCAATACCTTTTCCTGTTTTGGCACTAATATTAGTAAATACAGTATCTCCTCCCCAAGTATCTGGAGTAAGACCATAGTCTGATAATTCACTCATTACTTTATCTATATTAGCGCCCGGTTTATCTATTTTATTGATTGCAACAAGTATTGGTACTCCTGCTGCTTTAGCATGGTCTATTGCTTCTTTAGTTTGAGGCATAACACCATCATCTGCAGCAACTATAATTATTACTATATCAGTAATACTTGCTCCTCTAGCACGCATTTCAGTGAATGCAGCATGCCCCGGAGTATCTATAAATGTTATATAGTCATCTTTTACTTTTACCTGATAAGCACTTATTGCTTGAGTAATACCCCCAGCTTCACCCTCTGCAACATTAGTTTTTCTAATTGCGTCAAGTAAAGTAGTTTTACCATGGTCTACGTGTCCCATTATTGTGACAACTGGAGGTCTTTTAACTAAATCTTCTTCTTTATCGTTTATCTCAAACTCTTCAAATTTAGTTTCATCTATTATTTGTTCTCTTTTTAACTCTTTACCATATTCACTTACTAAAAGAGCTGCATTATCAAAATCTACTTTATTATTAATTGTAGCAAGTGTGCCTAACATAAATAATTTTTTAATTAGTTCATTTGGTTGAACGCCTAAAGCCTTAGCAAGGTCAGAAATAGTCATTCCATCTTTATAAGTAACTACACTCTCATCTACTTTTGGACCATTACTTATAAGTTTTTCTTTATTTTTATACATTTCCTTTTTCTTTTTTGCTAAATCTTTTTTATTTACTTTTACTTTATTTAATATTGGTTGAACTTTTGGTTTATAATCACTTTCTATTTCTTGCTTTTTGTTTTCCTCTTCTATAAGTTCCTCTTCATATTCCAAATCCATCTCATCTTCTCTTGCAATCATATTATCAAGTTCTATGATTGCTTCTTCATCTAACTCATCATCTTCATTAAATGCTGGAATATTTAATCTTTTACACAGATTTAATATTTCATTTACAGTTTTATTTACATCTTGTGCATATTCTAATACACTCATCATCAGTATCACCGCTTTCTATTATATATTTAATTTTAATTCTCTACCAATAGGCTCATACTTTCTATATTTTATGCCACATACATCTAACATTTTCTTTGAAGCAGTATTGCTATCTGTTTTATCGTATTTGTCACTTAGATATATTACTTCTTTTATTCCTGCTTGTATTAGAGCTTTCGCACACTCATTACAAGGGAAAAGTGTAACATATAACTTACATCCTCTAACAGGTATTTTAGAGTTTAATATTGCGTTTAATTCGGAGTGACATACATAGGCATATTTAGTATCTAAAAAGCTTCCTTCGCGCTCCCAAGTCATATCTTTATCATCGTCATATCCAATAGGCGCGCCGTTATATCCCATAGACACTATTTTATTATCATCATCAACAATACAAGCACCTACTTGACTATTAGGATCTTTACTTCTTTCAGCTGAAATTAAAGCAATAGCCATAAAATATTCATCCCAAGATAAATAGTTACTTCTTTTCATTCACATCTACTCCTTAACTCATCATAGATTTGATCTGGTACTTCTACTTCTAGTTTTTTATTTAATATTTTACTTTTCTCTGCTTTATTTATTACGTCTATTTCTTTTTTTAGATATGCACCTTTTCCGTTAGCCTTACCTGTATCATCGACTATAACATCAAGGTTTGGAGTTCTAACTACTCTAATAAGGTCTTTCTTTTCTAGTTTTTCACCTGTTATAACACAAGTTCTTAAAGGTATTTTCTTCATACTTCACCTACTCTAGAATATTAATTCCTGCTTCCTTTACTTGTTCCATAGTTTTTATCTCTAAGTTATAGTGTGTAAGTCTTGAAGCTAGTTTTACATTTATTCCTTTTTTGCCTATAGCTAAAGATAAGTTCTCATCATTTACAACTACCATAGTTTCTTTAGTCTTTTCATCAAGTATAAATACTTTTAAATCTTTAGCTGGAGCAAGAGCATTTATAATAAATTCAACTGGGTCTTTAGAATACTTAACTATATCTATTTTCTCTTTACCTAATTCTTTTAGTATGTTTGCTATTCTACTGCCCTTTTCACCTATACAAGCTCCTATTGGATCTACATTGTTAATCTCTGAATATACTGCTATTTTAGTTCTATTACCTGCTTCTCTTGCAATACTATAAATAAGTACAGTACCATCACTGATCTCAGGTATTTCAAGTTCAAATAATCTTTTTATGAATCCGAAGTGTTTACGGCTTAAAAGTATTAACGCACCTTTAGAGTTGATATCTACTTTACTTATATATACTTTTATATTAGAACCCATCTTAATCTCTTCTCCGGGTATTATTTCTGACTTTGGAAGTAATCCTTGAGTTTTACCTAGATTTATATAGTAGTTTTTCTCATCTTCCATCTCTACAGTACCAGACATCATCTCATCTTGTTTTTCTCCAAATTCTGTTGCAATATTATTTCTCTCTGCTTCTCTTACCTTTTGTATTATTACTTGTTTTGCAGTTGCTGCAGCGACCCTACCGAAATCTCCGGGAGTAACTTCTTCTTCGATAGTCTCTCCAACTTTAATATCAGGGTCTATTTTTTTAGCATCCTCTAAAGTTATATGTATCTTATCGTTAAATTTAAATGGTCTATATCTAAACTCTTCTGGCAAATCTTCTAACTCTTCATCTTCTAACTGCTCTTCAGTTAGTATTTCTTCATCCTTCATTGGAATTTCATCTTCATCTAGTGATTCTTTATGTTTTTCATCTAATACAACTGTTTTAAATGAAAATAATTTAAAATTGAAGTTATCTTTATCTACTTCTGCTCTAACATTAGATAATCCTGTTTGTTTTTTATAAGCACTAGTTAAAGCAAGAGCCATTGAATCAAATATATAATCTTCATCCATTCCACGTTCTTTTAGTAATTTTAGTGCTTTTTCAAATTCTTTACTGTTCATTTTATTCACAACCTTTCTCTTTTGAACACACATCTAGTATATAACTATCAGTAATATCTATACTATCTATTATAGGGTCTATTAAGTGTGTCACAGTAACACAATCTTCGATATCTATAATACCTTTCTTATCTATAACTATTCTAAGAAAGTTATTACCATCTTCTTTAACATATAATACATCATCTAGAATATAACCATTTTCAATTATTTTTTCTTCTATTAATTCTCTAACTTTTTTTGCAATTTCCATAGATACCTCCAACTAACTTAAAGAGTGGGAAAATCCCACTCTTGTTTGCAACAAACTAATTATATCATACTTTTATAATTTTTCAAACTTTTTTTTATTATTTATCTTAAAAAATGGTATAATGATATAGGTGATTAGTGTGGAAAAAGAAAAAAATTATGAATTTAGAAGTATGCTTACCGGATTTGGAGTACTATTTTTATATTTAATAGGATCATCTTACTCATATGATGTTATAAGTTTATTTGGAATTAATTATAATGATCTTAGTTTTGTAGCAAGACAAGTTTATTTAGTCTCATATGAAATTCTTTTAACACTCATAATAGTTTATATATATAGAAAAGATTTTATTCCTAATTTAAAAGATTTTTTAAAAAATAATGTTACTTATTTTAAAAAATATATAAAGTACTGGTTTTTAATGTTAGGGCTTATGATTATAAGTAATTTAATTGTTACGATGTTTACTACAACAGAGATATCTCAAAATCAAGAAACTATTGTATCACTACTTGGTCAGGCACCTATTTATACATTTATAATTACAGTATTTACCGCACCAATACTTGAAGAATTAGTATTTAGACTATCTTTCAGGAAAATGTTCTTAAAAACAGATCTATTATTTATATTCTTCTCAGGTTTGTTTTTTGGAGGAATGCATGTAATTAATTCATTTTCTAATATTACAGATTTACTATTTATAATACCTTATAGTATTCCCGGATTTATATTTGCATATATTTATACTAAATCAAAAAATATATGCGTGCCTATGTCACTACACTTTATACATAATGGTATTATGATGTCACTACAAATACTTTTAATGTTATTAGCACAGTAAAAAAACTGTGTTTTTTTTACACAGTTGGAGTTAAAACGACACGGAACGAAATGCGACCGCTAGCGCCACCTCTGTCATAGCCAAAGTCAAACACACCAGCAAGGGATGTACCAGTATAGTCGCCACCGCGATGGAACCACGGAGTACCTAAAGAAACAAAGTTAGAGGTATTTCCGTGCCAGCCTTTCGTTTCTCCCAAAGCTTGTCCTTTATAATCATCTGCATTTGTTGTTGTATATGCATTAAAATATTTATCATCAGGTTTAGTTTCATCTGTAAATCCTGAATAGTTATCACTTGAAGTTGAGCCCCAAGGTTTAGAGCCATGCGCAGTTGTTAAATATCCCATCACATATTCCCATGCACCACCACTCATATCATATACTCCATATTCATTCCCAGTCGTTGAGGCGTTTTTTCCACTTTCTCCATTATATTTGTTTTTATCTGTTGTACATGTAGTACCACTAGCTGGAGCATTCGCACTATCTGCTCCTATTCCTGTTATATATTGGTTACAATTATTTATATATACTTCTCCATCTTTTCCATATTTGGAATATGATAGATATGCGACTGCTCCCCATTCACTATTCTTTGCCATATGACTATTTAATTTATTATTTAATTGAGCATTAAATTTCTTTGCTGTTTCAAATTGAAGACTTACTGATTGATTTTTTAATGATGTTTGATTTGGAAGTATTGTTGGAGTTTCTGCACTTCCTGTTGTTTCAAACTTTCCTACCCATATTCCTGATAATGTATCACTACCAAATGTAAATCCCGAATGTAATATGTATCCATCTGTTTCTTTTGATACATCTTTGCTTATAAAGTTTATATCTATTAAATCTGGATTATTTTTATCTTCTACTGTTTCAGGCATTTTGTATTCATATCTTGGTATCCATACAAACATTGCTTTAACATCTGAATTACTTGCGTCAGTAGGTGAGGTTGGAAGGTTAAGTATATCTCCTACTTTTTTGTTTTTTCCTGTCTCACTTAATATTACTGCATTTGCCCATTCTTTCTTATCGTAGTCATACCACTTTTCTCCAATATTTGCTATCTTCCATTGTTTAATATTATCATCATAAATAACTGGAATTAATCCATCTACTAATTCAGGTGGGTTTGCCCCACTATTATCTGTATATATTCCATATGCATAATCTACATACTGACCATCAACTTTACATTCATCTAATGAGACAGTTCCATCATCATATATTTTTACTGTATCACATTCTACTTTTTCTCCATCATATTCTACTTCAAACGAGAAATCACTATCATTTAACGTTAATGTATTACCACTAGTTTTATAACTTCCAATTGGTACTTCTTCTGTTAAACTTTTTCTTGCTATTGCAAGTTCTATAGACTTACCATATAAATCTATACTTCTTTTCTTACTTTCAATTCTTGCGTCATTTATTATATTTAATATTGTTGGAACTGCAATAAGTGCAATTATTGCTAATATTACTATTACGGCTAATAATTCTATCAATGTAAATCCTTTATTTTTCATGTATTTTTACCTCCATTTTATTTAACCTAAATGTTTACCCTGTTATACTTGAGGCTAAAACAACACGGAATGAAGCACTACTGTTACTTCCACTACCGCCATCCCAACAGCTAAATCCGAACACACCTGCATTGGACACATCATTATTAAGTCCCCCTCGATGGAACCACGAACAATTAGAATTAACAAAGGTGCCAGTATCATTATACCAATTTTTTGTTTCAATTAGCGCATGCCCATAACATGTTTTATTACCACATGCAGTTAATATGTCATTTGTTATATAATTGTCATAATATTTTTCATCTATTCCAAATAGATTATCATTAAATCCACTAGAACCTTTAGTTTGTCTATACACTCCCATCACATATTCATTTGCTCCTCCACTCATATCATATACTCCATATTCATTTCCAGCCGTTGAGGCGTTTTTTCCACTTTCTCCATTATATTTATTATTATCTGTTATACATGTAGCACCGCTAGCCGGGGCATTCGCACTATCTGCTCCTATTCCTGTTATATATTGATTACAATTATTTATATATACTTCTCCGTCTTTCCCATATCTTGAATGTGATAGATATGCGACTGCTCCCCATTCACTATTCTTTGCCATATGACTATCTAATTTATTATTTAATTGAGCATTAAATTTCTTTGCCGTTTCAAATTGAAGACTTACCGATTAATTCCTTAATGATGTTTGATTTGGAAGTATTGTTGGAGTTCCTGCACTTCCTGTTGTTTCAAATTTTCCTACCCAAAATCCAGATAATATATCATCATCAAATGTAAATCCAGGATGTATTATATATCCATTTGTTGGTGTACTTGCATTTGTACTTATAAAGTTTATATCTATCAAATCTGGATTACTTTTATCTGCTACTGTTGCAGGCATTTTATATTCATATCTTGGTATCCATACAAACATTGCTTTAACATCTGAATTACTTGCGTCAGTAGGTGAGTTTGGAAGGTTTAGTATATCTCCTACTTTTTTGCTTTTTCCTGTTTCACTTAGTATTACTGCATTTGCCCATTCTTTCTTATCATAGTCGTACCAATCACTTGTTATGTCTGCTACTTTCCAGTGGTCATTATTATAAATAACTGGAGTTAATCCATCCACTAGTTCTGGCATATTTGCTCCACTATTATCAGTATAAATTCCATATGCATAGTCTACATACTGACCATCAACCTTACATTCATTTAATGAGATAGTTCCATCTTCATATATTCGTACAAAATCACATTCTACTTTTGCTCCATCGTATTCTACTTCAAATGAAAAATCTTTATCTTCTAAAGTTAATGTATTACCACTAGTTTTATAACTTCCTATTGGTACTTCTTCTGTTAAACTTTTTCTTGCTATTGCAAGTTCTATAGATTTACCATATAAATCTATACTTCTTTTCTTACTTTCAGTTCTTGCGTCATTTATTATATCCAGTATTGTTGGAACTGCTATTAATGCAATAATAGCTAGTATTACTATTACTGCAAGTAATTCTATTAATGTAAATCCTTTGTTTCTCATATAAACCATACACTTTCTATTAATATTTCATTAATTTTATTGCTATTCTATTATTCCAAATCTTTTTTTATCTACTTCGAAATTTTTCTTTATTTCTTCATCTGAAAGTCCTCTATTATAAACTCTAATTGAATATATATTCCCATTTAAAAATCCTTCGCTACATCTTCCTAAAACTATAGACCCAAGCTTAACGTTTGGAACTGCAGAACCTTTAATACCAAATTCAGAATTCAAATAAATTCTTCTTTCACTTCCATAATTTAAAGCAACCGCTGTATAAATTGTATCAATATTTAATTGAACCCTGTAGTCTAAATCAGAATGCCAATAGTAATGTCTAAAGCCAACATTTCTATATAATCTAAATCCATTAGCAAGTCCACCTGCTCCTTCTACCCCTAGGTTTAACAATCCTCCATTATTAATTTCATTTGCTTTAAAAACTACTTCTATTGTATATGGGCTTTCCCCTTCTGGAATATTAGTTTGATTTAATATTTGTGCATATTGATTTATCCCATTAAAATTTAAAGAGTTAATGTCCCATTCAGGATTATCATAATTTATAAGTGTTGCGTCATTATTGTTACCACTCAAATCTTCCCATACTGTAGTATTTTCATCATGTCCATCTCTAGTATTGCTTATTCCATCAAGCCACAATACTAATCCATCTTGTACATATGAATGTGTATACGTTTTCCCATTTATTATTAATGTATAATAATCAATCATATTATCCATAAATTCTATTGTACCACCAGTTGGTCTTGTTCCATTTACTTCTATTGATAGTTTTACTTCTTTATCATCTATTATACATGTTAGATTTCCAGTATCATCTACTTCGCATGTATCTGGCTTAAACTCTTCTGTTAAATTTTTTCTTGCAACTTCATTTTCTACTGCAGTTAAATATAGCTCTTTACTCATTTCATCTGCTTCGGTTCTTGCGTCATTTATTATATTTAATATTATAGGAACTGCTATTAATGCGAT
>CANQAT010000030.1 GCA_947588925.1 uncultured Bacilli bacterium
AAGGATTTACATTAGTAGAGTTACTAGCAGTAATATTAATACTTGCATTTATAGCAATAATAGCAGTACCAATAGTATTAAATATAATAACAGAGGCAAAGATAAAATCATTAAAGATAAGTACAAGTGAATATATAAGAGCAGTAAATACGTCTCTTATAAATGAAGAAGTATTTAATAATGTAAAAGATGGATTATATACAATAACAGATAATGGAAAGAAAATAGTACTAGGAGATAAAGAGATATTTATAAACTATGATGGAAGAGGACTTAAAAGTGGATTACTTCTAATAGAGAACTCAAAAGTAAAAAGAGTATTAAAAGGATTAATTGATGATTACTATGCAAGAGTAACGGATGAAGATATAGAAATACTTAAAAACTTAAATGAGAGTACACTAGTAGATGGTATGTCATTTAGTGCAATGCTAAAATCATTAGTAGGGGATAAAAATGATGATGGATCTAACGCAACATGGGGAACAGTAGATACAAAAGTAAAGAAAATAATCTTTTTACAAGATAGTGTACTACCTGATGGAATAACTAAAGATGATTTAATTAAATTAAAATCTACAGATTTATCATCAAAAAAAGATGAAAGTATAAAAGGATATTATGATGAAGTTAATCAAGCAATATATGTATATAGTGATGGATATATAAGTTGTCCTCTACACCTCAGATTAGCCTTTAATAATTTTCAAGGGGTAGAAGAGATAGAATTAAATTTAATAGATACGTCAAAAGTTACAAATATGGTTGAAATGTTTGCGGCTTGTACAACATTAAAAAATATAGATTTATTTGGATTAGATACATCTAGTGTAACAAACATGGCTAGAATGTTTGCAGAATGTAAAAGTTTAGAAGTTTTAGATTTAACTAATTTTAATACATCAAAAGTAATAAATATGGGTGATTGGAATGGTGGAATGTTTATGCAGTGTATAAATCTAAAAGAAATCAAAGGAATAGAGAATTTTGATACATCTAAAGTAAAGTCATTTGGATGTATGTTTGCAAACTGTAAGAGTTTAACAAGCCTAGATTTAAGAAAGTGGGATATGAGAGTGGCAACAGGTGTAATTTCTTTTAATGGGGGGTTCTTTGCAGGTTGTACAAATTTAAAAAGCATAAAATTTGGTAAGAATTTTACACTAGAAAATGTAACTTCTTTTGCTGCAACAAACGGTAGTGGGGCAGCCTCAATATTTAGAGGATGTAGCAGTCTAGAAAGCATAGATATAAGTATGTTTAATACATCAAAAGTAGTTGAAATGTCAAAATTGTTTCTAGACTGTAGCAGTTTAAAAAATATAAATTTTGGAAAACATTTTGATACATCACAGGTAACAAATATGTCATTGATGTTTGGAGGATGTAGTAGTTTAGAATATTTAGATATAAGTATGTTTAAAACTGGTAATGTAATAAATATGTCATCCATGTTTAGTGGATGTACTAATTTAAAGGATATAAACTTTGAAAATAACTTTAATACATCAGGTGTAATATACATGAATGGTATGTTTTCTGGATGTAGCAGTATAGAAACACTAGATTTAAGACATTTTGATACAAGTAATGTAATAGATATGTCGGGTATGTTTAACGGCTGTACTAATTTAAAAAAGGTTAATCTAACAAGTTTTGACACATCACAAGTAACAAATATGAGAGATATGTTTTGTTATTGTAGTAGTTTAGAAGAATTAGATTTAACGAGTTTTGATACGCATAGTGTAACGAACTCTTTCCATATGTTTTACTATGCTAATAGTAAATTGAAACCAAAAGTAACGGATGGTATGTGGACACTATAAAAAAGAGCTAAGCTCTTTTTCTATTTATTCCAATCATACTACCTAATATTGAAGATATTATAAGTATTAGATAAAACAATATGTACTTAATCTTAAACGAGTTATTAAACGCTAAAAAGTTAAAAATAATAGTTAATATAGAAAATATTAATCCTAGTTTTAATCCTTCTAAAAATCCTTTTTTACTAGATTTTGTACCTATATAAAAGCCTCCAATAAGTAAACCTATAACAGGAATAATAATTTTTATTATAGACATAACTTTATCACTTAAAATATTAAAATAACTTAGTATTGTAGATATAAAGGTAAGTATTAAAATACTACCTATGATATATGCAAAAGATAATCCTAAATTTTTTAAATATTTCATAAATATCACCCATTAATAATTATTCATTTGTATAAAAAAATATTCTAAAGGTCAATATATAGATAGGTGATTATATGTATTTAACCATTATTTTTAAAACTTTATTTATGTATTTCTTTGTTATATTTGTATATAGATTAATGGGTAAAAAAGAAGTAGGACAATTAAGTATAGTCGATTTAATTGTATCTATTTTGATTGCTGAATTGATAGCATTATCTATAGAAGGGAAAAAGGGAAGTATCCTTTTATCTGTAATACCTATAATGGTACTTGTATTAGTACAAATGCTTATAAGTTATATAACTTTAAAAAGTGATAAGATAAGAAATATTATAGATGGTAAACCAACTATAATAATAAAGAATGGTAAACTAAATTTTACAGAAATGTCTAAGCTTAGGTATTCTTTGGATGATTTACTTACTCAACTTAGGCTTCAGGGTGTTAAAAGCATAGATAAAGTAAAGTATGCAGTACTTGAAAATAATGGGAATTTATCTGTATTTAAAGATGATTCAGACTATCCACTTCCTTTGATATTAGATGGCGTGATAGACTATTCAGTATTAAAGGAAATAAATAGAGATTATAACTGGCTTATAAGTAAGTTAAAAAAGAAAAATATTATGCTTAGCGATGTGTTTTATGCCTTTTATACAAATGGTAAGACATTCATTATAACTAAATCAGAACTTTTATAAAATTGTTGAAAAAGTGAAAATGATATGGTATACTTTATGTAAGAATAGGAGATGTAGTAAATGAAAAGAGGTTTTACTCTTGTAGAATTATTAGGAGTTATAGTTATAATAACAATTTTAACACTACTTGTATTTCCAAGTATAATGAATTCAATAAATGGGGCTTCTAAAGATGTAGATGAATTAACAATGAAAATGATTAGTGAGGCTTCTAAACTTTATATTGAGCAAAATTCATATCAATACAGTAATAATAAAGGGGATATTTATTGTATAAGTATAAATAAATTAGTAGAAAATGGTTATTTAAAATCGCCAATTAAAATTGGGGATAAAGATATAACTAATTTAAAAAGTGTTCAAGTAAGTGTTAAAGATGAAAATAAATATGCACTAGAAGATACTAATTTTTGTGAAGAAAAAAGAGTATATAGTCAATCAGTTTTAAATGGATCTATACCAGAACTTAATGATAAACTTGTCCCAGTAATTTATGAAGATGGCAGTTGGAAAGTAGCTAATCCATATGAAAAGTGGTATGATTATAGCGCTAAAGAATGGGCAAATGCAGTAATACTAAGTGATAAAGGAAAAGATAAAAAAGTAGGAGATACATTAACACTTCCAACATCACCTACTGACGCAAGTAATTCAGATGTAATGGCAATGTTTGTATGGATACCAAGATATTCATATACAATAAGTAGTACAGCAGGATCTAATAAAGATAATCCTGGATTAATAGATATAAAGTTCGTAAATGTAGATACAAAAGAAACTGGTACAGCAACTTATACTGGTGATACTCCAAGAAATTGGTATACACATCCAGCATTTACATTTGGAAGTGAAGAACTTTCTGGAATATGGGTAGGAAAGTTTGAGACAAGTGCAAAAGCAGATAGTATTTGCTATAGTTCTGCTTCTGATACCAATTGTAATAATACTACTCAAGATCCATATATACTACCAAATGTATATTCACTAAGATATCAAAAAGTAAGTAATCAATTTGAAACAGCAAAGAAATTTAATCAGAACTTAAATAATGCTTTAGATAGTCATATGATGAAGAATAGTGAATGGGGAGCAGTAGCTTACTTATCACATTCAGAATATGGAAAAGAAGATGAGGTATATATAAATAACTGTTCAAGTTATATAACAGGAATAGGAGCAGATAGTGCAAGTGATTCATCATCTGCTACAACATGTAATGATGATGCCAATAAATATAATGGAACAAGTGGAGTAAATGCTTCAACAACAGGAAATGAGTATGGAATATATGATATGAGTGGTGGGACGTATGAATATGTAATGGGAGTTTACAATAAAACTAAAGGTTCTAGTGGATTTAGCGATAATTTAACAGGAATAAATGAAAAATATTATGATAATTATGAGACAACTATTGCAACAGATTATAAAGGACATGCTTTAGGAGAAACTTCAAAATGGTATAATGATTACGCTAACGCTTACTTTGTTTCTTCGAGTTCTCCGTGGTTCACACGCGGGGGCGCCTTTTACAATACGTCGGATGCGGGCGTGTTCTACTTCGGCAGCAACAGTGGCGTTAGTTACAGTGACCATTCGTTCCGCGTCGTCTTGGCCCCAGCTACGTGAGACGAACGACAGTGAAGTCGAATTTGCTCTATATCCAGTAAATTATGGAGCGAGTAGTATGAGATATAAATTAAGAACGTGTATGTGTCACTCTCACTCTTTTTTGAGAGTGACACGTGGGTTTAAAAAAAACGCGAGTATAGTTTAAGGCTTAAAGTTAAACTATATACGCGTATGGGGACTGACTTTCGACACGTTAGTGTTAGAAAGAAAGTTCCCAAGACTATTTCTCATAATGGAATTAGGCATGAGGGATTAAACTATAAAAACGCTAACTTTGTTTCTTCTGATTATCCGTGGTTCGTACGTGGGATTGGTTATAGTGGTACGTCTTATGCGGGTGTGTTCGCCTTCGGCAGGAGCATTGGTGCTGGTAACAGAGGGAACGGCACTACCGGTACTGCGAGTACCTCATTCCGCGTCGTCTTAGCTCCAACTAAGTAAGACTAATGCTAGTATAGTTTTATTTACTTATATTTTTAATTTCGTAAGAAGGTGTTAGAAATGGATAATATACCAAATCATGTTGCTATTATTTTAGATGGAAATGGAAGATGGGCAACAAAAAGAGGATTAAAAAGAAGTATGGGACATAAAGCTGGGTTTGAAAACTTAGTTAAATTATCTAAATACATATATAAAAAAGGGGTTAAAATATTAAGCGTATTTGCTTTTTCTACTGAAAACTTTAAAAGAGATAAAGAAGAAGTAGATTACTTAATGGATTTACTTGTAAAAAAATTTAAAGAGTTAATAGATAATGTTCCTGAAGTTAAAATAGTATTTTCTGGTAGAAAAGATGGTTTAAGAGATGATGTAGTTAATACTATAAAAGAAATAGAAGATATAACTAAAAATAATGATAAGGGTCTACTTAATATATGTTTTAATTATGGTGGTAAATCTGATATAGTTGACGCTACCAAAAATATAGTAAATGATGTTTTAGAAGGTAAAATAAATATTAATGACATAAATGAGAATAATTATATAAATTACTTATATAATTCTATACCTGATATAGATTTACTTATAAGAACAAGTGGTGAGGAGAGAATAAGTAATTTTATGTTATTTCAAAGTGCATATGCAGAAATGTATTTTCCAAGTGTACTATTTCCAGACTTTAAAAATAAAGATTTTGATGAAGCTTTAACAGTTTATTCAAATAGAAATAGAAGATTTGGGGGAAATAATAAAAAATAATTGAAAAAAACAATTATTTGTGGTACTATTTATATAGTAAAGTGAGGGTATTTATGGAAAATGCTAAGAAAGAAAACATTTTATTTAAAAAATTGGATTTAGCTTTTGTGTATTTATTTGTATTTCTAATTGGAGTAGCGATAGTACTAATTATGACTTCTTATTTAAATAAAAAAGTAAAAGAATTTAACGATGATTCAGTTGCAATAGTAACTAATAAATAAAAGAACTCATTTTGAGTTCTTTTTAGTCGCTTATTTCAATGTATTTTTTAGTTTCTTCATTTTTAACGTTTTCTTTAGGGAAAGTAACACTCAATATACCATCTTTAAATGATGCACTAATATCTTCTTCACTAATATTTCCAACATAGAAACTTCTTGAACATTTGCCATAAAATCTTTCTTTGTGTATGTAGTTTTCTTTTTCATTAGAATCGTCAGATTCACTCGTTGCGCTCGCACTTACAGTTAAATAATCATCGTTTAACTCAAGTTTGATATCTTCCTTTTTATATCCTGGCAAATCAATCCTTAAAACATAATTGTTCTCTTTTTCTATGATATCAGTTTTCATAATGTTTGACTCCCTTTTAGTGAAAAATGAATCGTTAAAAACATCGTCCAATACATCAAATTTAGTTAGTTTTGGAAACATATTATCCCTCCTTATTTATTATGTACTAATAAGTACATTTTATTCTAGTGTAAAAACGTTTCCTCATTTTTACATCCATATTATAGCACACTTTTTTAGCACTTTCAAGTCCTAACTGCTAATTTCACAAAAATTTCACAAAAAAAGACTATTTCTAGTCATCTTCTTTCTTAAAGAATGTAGTAATATCTTCATCAAGAGCCTCTGATATTCTACTTAAGACAGATATAGTTAAATGTTTATTTCTCTTTTTATTTTCAATATCACATATATACTCTCTTGATATATCTGCCATATCTGCTAAGTTTTGTTGAGTAAGATTCTTTTTCTTTCTATATTTTTTAACATTTTCTCTAATTATTCCATAGTAGTATTCATCGTCTAGGGTATATTTCTTATCTAAAATCTTGTCTCTCATAAACATATTCACCACCAGTCAATATATATTTTCTACTAAATTGAATATTTTTTATATAGACCAGTAGCCACAATTTAAAATTTTAAATTATTATTCTTTTTTACTTTACAATTTCATAATCTTAAATGAGGTGAAATATGAAAAAAATTTTAATACTTTTAATAGCTTTAACTATATCTATAATTAGGGTAAAAGCAATAGATGATAATATGCTTGCTAAGAGTGCTAAAAGCTCAATTTTAATAGAAGAGAGTACTGGTGAGATTTTGTATGAATTTAACTCTCACGAGAAGTTAGAGCCAGCAAGTATGACTAAGATGATGAGTTTACTTCTTATAATGGAAGCTATAGAAAACAAAGTTATTTCTTTAGATCAAATGATTACAGTATCAAGTAATGCATCTAGTATGGGAGGATCTCAAATACTTTTAGAGACTAATGAGAAAATGAGTGTGGATGACCTTTTAAAAGGTGTTACTATAGCAAGTGGAAATGACGCTGTTGTAGCTCTAGCTGAGGCAATAGCTGGAACTGAAGATAACTTCGTTAAAATGATGAACGATAAAGCAAAAGAACTAAATCTTAAAGACACTAACTTTAAAAATTGTCATGGGTTAGATGAAGAGGGACATTACTCAAGCGCACACGATATGGCATATATTGCAAAGGAACTTGTTAAACATGAAAAGATATTAGAATATTCAAGTATCTATGAGACATATTTAAGAGAAGGTACAAATAAAAAAATATGGTTAGTTAATACTAATAAATTAGTTAGATTTAAAGAGGGCGTGGATGGTCTTAAAACTGGATATACCGAAGGTGCCGGATTTTGCCTTACTGCTACTATGAAACGTGATGGAATGAGAGTAATTGCAACAGTAATGGGAGAGCCTGATAGTACAACAAGAAATAGCGAGGTATCATCTATGCTTGATTATGCATTCGCTCAAGTAGGATTAAAAAGAGTATTATCAAAGGATAGTGTTATTAAAAAGATAATTATACCTAAAGCAAAAATAGATGAAGTAGAGATTGTACCAGTAAAAGATGTAAATATACTTTACAAAAAAATAGAAGGAGAAATCACACCTACATATGAATTTAAAATAGATGATATAATTGCCCCTGTAAAAAAAGGAGATATCATAGGAAAACTATATGTTATGAATAATGATGAGGTAATAAATGAAGTAGATTTAACAGTAAAAAAAGATGTAGAGAAGTGCAACATAATAGAGTTATACGGGAAATATTTAAAAAACATATTTAGTGGAAATATAAGTTTTTAAGAGTTTATACTCTTTTTTTCTTTAAAATATGGTATAATAACTATGTAAGATATAGGAGGTAATTATGAGAAGTGCAGCAATAAAAAGCGCAAAAGAATTCGAAATAAAAGAAATTAATGAGCCAGTAAGTGATGGAAGTAAGGTTATAATCGATGTTAAAAGAGCAGGTATATGTGGCTCTGATATTCACTACTGGGTAGCAGGTGAACCAAAAGGACTTGTTATGGGACATGAATATGTTGGAATAGTAACAGATCCGGGTAGTAGAGATGATTTAAGTGTTGGTGATAGAGTAACCGCACTACCAATCTCACCATGCCTTGAGTGTCACGCTTGCAAATCAGGTAATCCACAGTACTGTATCCATACATGGGATACTGCAACAGGATTATCACTAGATAGTCCTGGCGCATTCGCACCTAAAATGGCTATTAGACCAGATATGGTTGTAAAAGTGCCAGATAATATTACTAATGAAGAAGCAGCTATGACAGAGCCTACTGCAGTAGGCTTACACGCATCACGCTTAGCAGATATCAAAGTTGGAGATAAAGTATTAGTAATAGGTGGAGGTATAATTGGACTAGTATCTGCCATGTTTGCTAAAATGGAAGGTGCAAGTCTAGTAGTAGTATCTGAAACCAATAAAGCAAGAGGAGAAAAAGCAGTAAGCTTGGGTGTAGCAGATGAATGGATGGACGCAACAGACCCTAACTTTATACAAAGTGTAATGGAGAAAACAGAGATAGGATTTGATAAAGTTATAGAGTGCTGCGGAAATGCTCCTGCTGTGTCAAGTTCACTTTTAACAGTAAAAACAGGAGGTACTGTAGTACTTGTTGGAGTATCACTTACTCCAGTTAGTATTCCAACTGCCATAGCGGTAACACACGAATTAACACTTAAAGGTGCGATTGCCTATACTAAAGAAGAATTTCAAACTTGTATAGATTTAATGTCAAGTAAGAAAATAGATATGCTAAAATTTTTAGATAGTGTTGTTGGACTTGAAGATGTACAGGCTTCTTTTGAGAAACTTACATCTGGGGTAAGCGAAGCAGTTAAAATAATAGTAGATCCAAATAGGTAGTAATACCTATTTTTTTGTCGCTTTTTCGTCCTTGAAAGGATTTTATCTATGTGTTACAATTATATTGGTGATGTTATGGTTGCGCTTATAACTGGGGCAAGTAGTGGAATAGGAAAAGATATAGCTAGAATGCTTAGTGAAAAAGGTTATGATCTAATATTAGTTGCAAGAACCAAGGAACCTATGGAAGATCTAAAAAAAGAATTAAAAACTAATGTAGATATAATAAGTATGGATTTGTGTAATATTGATAACGTATATAGATTATATGAAACTGTTAAAGATAAAAATATAGATATACTTATAAATAATGCTGGATTTGGTCTTATAGGTTCATTTAGAAAGACAAACCTAGATAAAGAATTATCTATGATAGATTTAAATATAAAAGCAGTTCATGTGTTAACTAAGTTGTTTTTGTCTGACTTTGTAAAAAGGGATAGTGGATATATACTTAATGTAGCCTCTGCTTCAGCGTTTATGCCGGGACCTTTGATGGCAACGTATTATTCAACTAAAGTATATGTATATCATTTAACACTCGCTATATATGAAGAGTTAAAAGAAATGAAAAGTAATGTGCATATAAGTTGTCTATGTCCGGGACCAGTTAATACAAATTTTAATAATGTAGCTAATTGTGAGTTTAAAATTAAAGCTCTTTCTAGCGAGTTCGTTTCAAAATATGCAATAGATAAAATGTTTAAAAATAAATTAATAATAATTCCGGGTATAAAGATGAAACTTGTTTATATATTTCAAAGATTTATACCGACTAAGTTAAAGTTGAAGATTACTTATAATATACAATATAGGAAGCAAAAATAAACGTAGAGATAAATACAGATGTAACTCAAACTTTAATAGAAAGAAATGTATATTATATGTGTAGAAATATAAGTATGGACGCTTCTTCAAAAGTGTATTAGGAAAATTTAATACACACATCTAAATAAATATGGATTATAGTGAAAAATACGAAAAGAAAATAAAAGGATTAAATAAATGGTTAGCAAGATGTGAAAAAGGAAGTAAAAATAGAACTAAAGTAAAGATAAAATTACAAAGAGCCTATCAAAAATTAAGAAATGCAAGAAAATATCTCCTACATTTAATAAGTAAAGAAATAACAGAAGAAAATGACATAATAGTAACGGAAAAACTAAAAATAAACAAAATGGTACAAAGTCCACTATCTAAGAAAATATATGATGCATCATGGGCAGAACTAATAAGACAGCTTAAGTATAAAAGTAAATGGAAAAACAAGTTATTTTATCAAATAGACACATATTATCCAAGTAGCCAGATATGTCCAAGATGTGGATACCAAAATAAAGCATTAAAAGATTTAAAAATAAGAGAGTGGGAATGTCCAAACTGTTTAAATTTAAATGATAGAGATATAAGTGCGAGTATAAATATAATGTTTGAAGGATTAAAATTATATATGAAGAGTGGACTTGGAACTGCAAGTCAATAAAATTTTGACAGAATAAAAAACAAATAGGGTAGCGACTATCCGAAACTGGTCTATGGAGAGGCTTAGCCTTGATGAAGTAGAAAAAAATGCCAGTGATGGCATTTAGGTCAAAACTTATTTTGACTTTTGTTCTATAAGTTCTATTTTTATCTAGTTTTGTCGAAGTTAAAGACAAAACTATAAATTAGTGTTAGTATGTAGATGAGGTGAGGATATGAATACTAATTCTCATATTGAAAATGTATTCAATAATATGATAAATGATGTAAGCTACATAAAACTTTCTGCCTACCAATTAAGGGGTAGGTAGTTTTTATATACGATTGACAAATCGTATTTTTTTTGAGATAATTGTGTTGAATAAAGTTGAGGTGGAAAATATGTACCAAGATCGTATAGTACTAACTAGTCGTGATATTTTAGAAAAAGAGTTTAAAATTGATACTAGGGGATATCGTCCACAAGAAGTTGACAAGTTTCTTGATCTGGTTATTAAAGATTATGAGGAATATAACTCAATAATTCATGATCTTGAAAGAGAAAAAAAACAACTTGTTGAAGATAATATAAGTTTGAAACAGGAAGTTAGGAACCTAAAGACTAAAATTGATGTTTTAGCAGATTCTGATAATGGTGGGACTACAACTAATGCAGATATGTTAAGAAGAATATCTAAACTAGAAAAAATTATATATGGAAAAGAATAATATTTGACAAATGCTGCGTTTTAATAACGTAGAGGAAAGTCCATGCTCACATAGTCTGTGATGACTATAGTGTTCGTTCTAAGGAAAAAAATAACCTTAGGTAGTTTTTTAACTAACGGCTCTGAAATAGCCTAAGTCTTATGATATGGCTAGATTAAGTATAAAAGTGCCAAAGTGACGATGAAACTAGAAATAGTGGAAGTGGAACGTGGTAAACCCAACGAGTGAGAAACCCAAATTTGGTAGGGGAACTCGGGTAAGGAATAAGAACTGATCCCGGGACCTTATGGTAGATAAATATTTGTCACTTCTTTTTGAAGTACAGAACATGGCTTATAAATATTATTTTATTTTTTAGAATTGAGGAATGTATGAAAGAAATAGGTGAAAAATTAAAAGAGGCTAGGGAATCTATGGGAATTACTATAGATGAGGCATCTGAAGATTTAAAACTTAGACCTTCTCAAATAGAAGCTATAGAACAAGGAGATAAAGACGCATTTAAAGATATATTTTATCTTAAAATGTTTATAAAAAACTATTCTAAATATTTAGGATTAGATTACGATGAAATGGTTGAAGAATTTAACGAGTATTTATTTGACTTTACTTCTAAAATATCTATAGATGATATAAAAAAGGCAGAAAAAGAACAAAGAAAAAAAGAAAAGAAATTAAAAACAGTTAAAATTTCATCGCCATATACAGTAGAGAAGCAACAACAAAAAAAGATACCTAAATTTTTAATAATAGGTGGAATAGTATTGTTTGCTATAATAGTTATTTATATAATAATTTTATTGCTTACAAAAGATGATGATGAAATATCTAATACGATAGTTATGGGAGGTATCAATATAGATGAACTTGCCTAATAAACTGACAATAGCTAGAATAATCATGGCTATAATAATAATTGTAATTTTAATAGGTGGAAGTTATACTTCTAGCTTATTTGGATTTGAAATACCAAAGTTATTTGTTAATGAAACAATAGTAGTCGATATGAAATATATCATTGCTGGAATACTTTTTATAATAGCTTCAATTACTGATTTTTTAGATGGTTATATTGCTCGTAAATATAATTTAATAACAGATTTTGGTAAATTAATGGACGCAATTGCGGATAAAATATTGGTTAATTCAATGTTAATCATATTAGCTGCTCAAGGATTTATACATCCTATAATACCTGTTGTAATAATTATAAGAGATAGCGTTGTTAATTCAATTAAAATGCTTGCAGCAAGCAAGGGTAAAGTAGTAGCTGCAATAAAAACTGGTAAAGTGAAGACAGCTTGTCTTATGGTAGGAATAGTACTTACACTATTTTATAATCTACCATTTGAAATATGGAATATATCGGTAGCTAAAGTTTTACTTTTTGTAGCTACAATATTATCTATAATATCAGGGGTACAGTATTTTACACTCAATAAATATTTAATAAAAGAAAAGTGAGAAGTATTTTATCTCACTTTTTAAGTTATAGTTGATTTTTATTTTAGAATGTGTTAAAATGTTTTCTGTTTTGTTCTTGGGAATATAGTATAGGGGAGGAAATCATGAAGAAGACAAAAATAATATGCAGTATTGGACCTGCAAGTAGAAAATATGACGTTATGAAATCTATGGTAGAAAATGGTATGAACGTTGCTCGTATCAATTTTTCTCATGCAACAGAAATCGAAATGAAGGAAACAGTAGATTTAGTTCATAAAATAAATAAAGAATTAAAAACTAACATAGGGATATTATATGATACTAAAGGACCTGATTTTAGAACTGGTAAAGTTAAAGAAGATATCATTTTAAAAGAAGGAAATACTATAAAACTCGTAAAAGACGATATAATAGGTACTAGTGAGGCTATAACGGTAAATTATAAAGACGCACTAGATAAAATAAATATAGATGATATTATTTTACTTGAAGATGGACTTATGAAATTACTTGTTATAGATAAAGATTTAAAAGGACTTACTTGTAGTATTATAAATGGAGGAGTACTAGGAAGTAGGAAGGGTATAAATGTACCGGGTGTTAATCTTGAAGTACCATTTATAAGCGATGAAGACATGAAAGATATAACATATGCGTGCCACCACGATGGGGATTTTCTAGCTTTATCATTTGTATCTAGTAAAGAAGATATTTTAGAAGTAAAAGAAATATTAAAAAAAGAAAATAGTGATATGCAAATTATATCTAAAGTTGAAAGCAATACAGCTTTATCTAATTTAGACGATATTATTAAGTATAGTGATGGAATAATGGTTGCTCGTGGTGATTTAGGCGTTGAAGTACCTATGAAAGAGCTTCCAATAATACAAAAGCAAATAATTGAAAAATGTAGAAAAGCCGGTAAATTTTGTATAGTAGCAACTGAAATGTTAGCTAGTATGTATACAAGTTCTCGACCAACGAGAGCTGAAGTTACTGATATTGCTAATGCAGTACTTGATGGAACAGACGCTGTAATGCTAAGTGGAGAGACTACTACTGGTAAATATCCTATTGACGCAGTAAAATATATGGCAGAGATAGTTGAAAATACAGAAAAATATATAGACTATGAGAATATAGTAAAACCAGAATATGAAGCAGATATAACAGATACCATTGCAAGAAGTGTAGTAGACGCTTCTAATATGTTAGATGTAAAAGTGATAGTTGCAGCGACACTCTCAGGATTTACTGCTGAAAAGATAAGTAATCTAAGACCTAAAACGATTATACTTGCAGCATGTCCTAAAGAGAAAGTTGCTCACCATTTATCACTACGTTTTGGTGTTTATGCAACACTTCTTCCAGTTTATGAAAGTACAGATAAAATGGTTGAGGAAGCTATTAAAAAGACAAAAGAATTTATCAGTTTAAAAGAAAATGATTTGATTGTAATAACAGGAGGATTTCCAAATAATGCTCCTGTAAAAAGGACCAACTTCTTAAAAATAGAAAGAATATAATTTGCAAAAAGTTAAAATAATTTGCAAATTTTTTTAAAAAACATAAAGCTATACATTTGGATATTAATTTATCCAATTTTTTTTGATTTCTTGCAAATTATTTTAATTATATGTTAAAATAATTTACAAATTTATGAAAGGAAACGAGAGACAAAAAGAAAGAAGAAGCGACAACTTCTTCTTCCGATATTACTTTGCCTCTCAAAAAGGCAATTATATGATATTACTTTATTCTCAAAAATGCAATACTAATTTTGAAAAAATTTTAAATTATTACAATAATGTTGACATTAACTCTTACTGTGAATGTCCTTTTTGTGGTAGTAATGACTTTATTAAATGGGGTAAATACCAAAGGGGTGTTTATTTTATCTCTAATAATAAAATTGTTTTTAGATCTATTGATATTAAAAGAGTTAAATGTAAAAAGTGTGGTAAAACTCATGCTTTAATACCTTCTAATATTGTACCTTACAAACAACCTGTTTTAGATGTTATTTTATCTGCTATTTATGATCTACCTATCGCTAATATTCCTGACTTTTCTTTTGACACTGTTATTAAATGGAAACATGATTTTAGAAAATTATTTTTGCCTTACTTAAAAACTTTACTTCCTTGTGTTCATAATATCATTGATTATCTTTTGTCTCATGTTTTTGATGTTTATTATGATTTCTTTATTCACTTTAGGCAATTAATTATGATGACTCACTCTGGCATTAAAAACTTCGTTTATTTTTAATTACCCTCACCAACATAACATTATATATTTTTTATCTATTATTTAGAGTATTTTATACATGTGAGGAGGTGAATTATGACTAATAATGATTTTAATGACTTAGCTTTGTTTAAATTTCACATTATCGCACCTGTAATTAATAATACTCATGGTTTTTCTTCTAATGAAGAATATTTTAAGCATGCTTCTAATAAATCTTATTCTTTTAATAATATGGAACTTAAATTTTCTAAAAGTTGTATTAAATCTTGGTATATTTCTTATAAAAAGAATGGGTTTCATTCTTTACAAAAAAAGACTAGAAAAGATTTTAAAACGTCTAGAAAGCTTAACAATGATACTATTCAAAGAATTATTACTTTACGTGAACAATTTCCTAGTATTACTGGCTCTGCTATTTATAAAAAATTAATAGATGAAAAATATATTAATAAACTTGATGTTTCCCTAGATACTGTCTTACGATTTATCAAACTTAATAATTTAAAAGCTTCTCAAGTAACAAATATTGATAGACGTATGTTTGAAATGGAGAATGTAAATGACTGTTGGCAATCTGATACATCATTTGGTCCATATGTAACTATAGATAATAAAAAGTATCGTACTAAACTTATTATGTTTATCGATGATAAATCTAGACTTATTATGGGCTTTGATTTCTTTTTAAATGACAATGCCATTAATATGCAAGAAGTTTTTAAAAAAGCTATTAAAACTTATGGAAAACCTAAAAAATTATTTGTTGATAATGGTGGACCTTATGATAATAAGCAATTATCTTTAATATGTGCGACTTTAGGTATTGAGTTAATTCATGCAAAGCCTTATTCTCCTGAAGCTAAAGCTAAAATTGAAAGAAGTTTTAGAACAATTAAAGATGGATGGATGAGATGTACTGACTGGAATAACTTTACTTCTTTAGAACAAATTAAAACTAGCTTACAAACTTTCCTATATAATAATTATACTAATAAAGTTCATTCATCAACAAGAGAAACGCCAAACGAAAGATGGCATAATGAATATAATAAGGTTGTATTTTTAGATGAAAAGTTTGTTGATGAATCTTTTCTTCATAAAATAGAAAGAAAAGTTAGAAACGATAGGACTATTAAAATTGATAATTCATTCTATGAGGTACCATTTAAATATGTCCATCAAACTATTTGTTTAAGGTATGATCCATTAAATTTGGATACTCTTTATATTTATGAAAATGATAAGTGTGTTTGTGAAGTACATAAAGTTGATAAAGTATCTAATAGTAAAAGTAAAAGAAATAATAATATTGACTATTCTAAAGTTATAAATGATGAGAGGAATGTGATAGAAGATGTATAGTTCTTATTATGGAATGTGTTGTAACCCATTTTTAAAAGATGAAAGTATTAAATATATTTATTCTAGTAGTGATTATAATGAATGTATTAATAGATTTAATTATTTGAAAGAATTAAGAGGTATAGGATTATTTGTTGGTGAGAGTGGCGTTGGGAAAACTTATGTAGTTAGAAGTTTTATAAATTCTTTAAATAAAGATTTATATAAAGTAATATACATATCTGCAAGTAAGGATATGACAGTATTTGATTTTTTAAAGATAATATCTGATAAACTAGATTTAAGTGTTGGAGGATGTTATAAGATGGATTTATACGATAATATACAAAAAGAAATAAAAAGATTATTTACAAAAGATAAAGTACAGCCAGTAATAATAATAGATGACGCTCATTTACTTTCAAGGGAAGTATTATTAAGTATGAAAGTATTATATGATTATGAAATGGATTCAAAAGATTATATAACATTAATATTAGTAGGACAAACAGAATTAAGGGATGAAGTAAAGAAATTAATTCATATATCATTAAAGCAAAGAATAATAGTAAATTACATGTTTAAAGGGTTATCAAGAGAAGAAGTAAAAGAATATATACAGACAAGATTAAAATTAGCAAATGTAAATAATGAAATATTTACGAAAGAAGCAGTAAATGCGTTATATTCAAGCAGTAAATCTTCTCCAAGAAGATTAAATGCATTAGTGATAAACAGTTTAATGTTAGGGTGTCAGAATGAAGCAAAAATGATAGATGAAGAAATAATAATGAATGCATTAAAGGAAATGGAGATATAATGAATCATAAACTTTATTATGAAAAAGCAATAGATGAAATAGTAGAAATGATAAAAGATAATTTAATATTAAAGTATTGTTTTACTGATGATGCCTTGCTAAGTTTAAAAGAATATTGTAAAGATAATGAACATAAAAGATATAAAGAAATACCATATGATTTATTATTCGACTTTACTAAGGAAGGGTTAAAAGAATTAATAAACTGTGATTATTTATTAGATTTTAGAGATTTAGAATAATATATACAAATAAAATAAGGCGAAAAGAGCCTTATTTATATTTAATTAAAAGTTAAAATAATTTACAAATAATTAAGTCAAATTATTTTGCGAATAGTTGTATAGATTATTTTACAAATCTATAATTTCTATGCAAAAAAATGCAAAGCAAACAAATGTTCCTCTTGACAGGG
>CANQAT010000031.1 GCA_947588925.1 uncultured Bacilli bacterium
TTTTAAATTAAAGAATAACTAATATAATTATTCCCTTATTTTTTATGTTTATTCATCTATTTAAAGTATACTACTAGACACTTTTAATGTCAATAAAAAATTAGGTTTCCCTAATTATAAAATTTAACAAACACAGTTGTGTCTTTTATTTTAAATTCTTTTTCTTTATAGAAGTAATGAGCGTCTCTTCTTTGATTACCTGATGTAAGCTCCAAATAATTAATATGTTTTTCTTTAACTAACTCTTCTATTTTTTCAAATAATTTTGACGCATACCCTTCTCTTCTATGTTCTTTAGATACCCCAAGATAACTTATAAAAAAATATTTTTGATTTTTTATATACTCGAATCTTTCTTCGAGAGTTACAGTTGCAACTATATCATCATCTTTTTTTATAACTAAAATTTTATTATTCTTTAAACTTTTTAAAATTGCTTCTTTATTACTCTCATATCCAAAAACATTTTTTATAAACAAAATATATTTTTCTATATCATTTTTACTTAAATATTCTACCTCTTTATTCATAATTACCTCTCTACAAATATTTTTCTTGTAATAAAATTATACACCATAACTATACCTGTTGAAAAGAGTTTTGATATCATATAGTGTATACCAATTATATCTACCATTAAATACATTATTAATTCGTTTAATCCTAAACCTATCACACTAAGTATTATAAATACTATAAACTCTTTTACTCCTTGCTTTTTTGTTACATCAAATACCCATGTAATGCTCATTATATAGTTAAATATTACTGATACTGTAAAAGATATTATAGATGATATTAAATAATGTATACCTATAAATTCAGTTAGTACATACAAAAGTCCATAATCTATTACAAAAGCAAGACCACCTACTACAGTAAATTTTAGAATTTGTTTAATTAATTTACTTTCTAATAACTTATTCATTTTTACTCCTTAAAAGTGTAAGATATAATTCATACATCTGTCTATTTTTCTTTACTATTACTTGTAATATTATACCTGTTATAAAAAGTAGTATTGATAGTATCAAAGATACTCCTGATACTATTAAGCTTGGAAATCGTGGGACTAAACCTGTTTTAAAGTATTCTATAAATACAGGTACTCCAAGTATTAAAGCTATTACTAAGAAAAGTAAAGCAAATATATTAAAGAACGCACCTGGCTTATATTCTTTAAATAGAGTTGCAATAGTCTTTAATACTTTAAATCCATCACTATATGTATTAAGTTTAGATACCGAGCCTTCTGGACGGTCTTTATACGCAACTGGTATTTCTTTTATCTTATAGTTTTTATCTACTGCATGTATAGTCATTTCTGTTTCTATTTCAAAGCCTTTAGATAGTACTGGAAATCCTTTAACAAAGTCATAACTGAGTGCTCTATAACCTGTCATTATATCTTTAATATTGTTTTTAAATAATTTATTTATTAAAAATCTAACTATTCTATTTCCAAAGTTGTGAAACGGTCTTTTATTTTCAGTAAAGTATGTACTAGATAATCTATCTCCTACTACCATATCTGCTTTACCACTCAAAACTAGATCACACATCTCTTTCGCACTCTCACTAGGGTATGTATCATCACCATCTATCATAAGATAACAATCTGCCTCTATCTCACGGAACATTGTTCTAATAACATTACCTTTACCTTGTCTATATTCATATCTTACAATAGCCCCTGCTTTTCTTGCTATTTCATCAGTTGAATCATTAGAGTTATTGTCATATACAAATATATCAGCCATAGGTAGAGCTTTTTTAAAATCTTTTACTACTTTTTCTATAGTTTTTGCCTCGTTATAACAAGGTATTAAAACTGCTATTCTACTTCTTTTCATACAAATCTCCTTTTACATAATCTATAAATAAACTAATCGTTAGTGGCATTGCGAATATATATGGCATTGCATATCTAAAATATGTATTTACTGGAGAAGCCACACATACTAATAATACTATATAACTAGGTATTAAGTAAACTATACCTTTTAGTTTCTTTTTATATATTAAATAAGTTGTTAAAAACATAAGTATCCAAGTATTAAATCCTATATTAGATATTAAACCTATAATAGGTATATATGGAAATATCTTACCAAAACCAGATAATATATCTCTACTTGCTTTTAAGGTATTGTAGTGGTAGTTAAATCCATCCTTAACTATTCTAGTATCGTATTTATAGTATATATACCAATTAGTTTTAAATGGATAAACATATCCATATGTATTATTAACTGTCGCGTCTATATAAGTTACGGGATCTTTAGTTAAGTCTTTAAGCCAATACTTGAAGTACTCTTTTAACTCTTCATTTGTCGTATATTTATTATACTTATTTTTAACAGGATCACTTATCTCAGGCTTGTACCTATCAGCTAAATCACTCATATCTAATACTTTATCATAAATCTCGTATTCTTCTTTAGTCAACTTGTTATATTTAACATACCTGGCGGTTTGCTGAAAAGGTATTGAAAGTGTTTCTCTAATACTTGATGGAGTTATTTTAAAGCTTGGAAGTATTATATTGTTATACGAATAGTTAAATGTTAAAAATAATATAAATATAAGTAATAGTTTTTTAAAGTTTGTCCTTTCTGTTAATAAAAGGAATGGAAAACTTAAAAGTACTATATGAAATCCATTATTTCTAAATAAAACTATAAGTATTAATAGTAACAATATGCCTAATATGTGTTTTAGTTTTAAGTCTATTTTATTTTTTAATAAGTGATATATGAGTAATATATAAAGTATTATAAGAGATGTAAATATAACATCTTTTACCGCACTCATTGCATATAATGGGAACATCGGTACAAGCGAATAAACTAATAATGAAAATATTCTATATTTAAAAGGTGTACTTATCTTTTTCATGTAGTATAAAGTAAACGCTAACACACTAGATAGTATAAGTATCTGAATTATACTATACATAAATAATCCTAAGTTATCACTACCAATCATATTACCTAGTTTTAAACATGTACCAAGAAGTAAAGTGTGTATGACGGGGTGGTGATTCGTTATAGTAACACTCGGGTCTATCATTACTGAATAATCAGAATACTTATTTGGTATACCAAAATATTGCTTTATTTGATAACTTGGATCAGGTGATAGTATAGCTGGATAAAACGATATTATATAAGGTAGCCACAATACAAGTATTACTGTAATACTTATGATAAACGGATGTTTATCATAAATGTTTTTAAGTTTACTTACTTTAGGTTTATATTTATCTATTAAACTAAATATGAATAGAATAATACCTCTAAATAAAGTAAAAAGTACTATTAAAGCAATTATACTTAATATGTAGTTTTTAAATACTATACTAGCATTTCCTTTAATCATATAACTAGTACCAAATATAATTAATAGTGAATATATTAAACTTAGTATACTAGCACTTATATTCTTTTTTAAATTAAATAAATCCTTCATAATATCACATTATAATTATACTATTAATTCATTGTATAAGTAAATGGTTTTAATTTATTTACATCATTTTTTTATATTTTTCGCTTTCTTCTTCATTAGAAAGTTCACTAGTATTTACTTCATGATAAACATTATAATTATTTAATTTAATTGATCCATTTTTAATATTACTTTCAACTATTTGACAACTAGCAACTTTTTCATTTAATAACTTTATTTGACTAATATAAATTACCAAAAGTGACCTCTATTATATGTAATATTTTTAGTATCTATTTACCTTTCTTTATTGTCTATCTTAATTTTTTTATTTCTAATATCATAGTTCTATTTCTAATTTAATTATACCAAATTTTTTATTGATTTAGTGAAAAAATGGAAAATAAATTCCATTTTTTCACTAAATATTATTTATTTAATTTTTTTTGGTATGTATCTTCTTTTTGATAAGTTGACTCAAAAGCTCCTTGTTCTAGAGTGTTATAATCATTTTGTTCTGCATTATATGTAACTATATAACTACCAGCTAAACACACGGCAGGCGCACCCCAAGATGTCATTATAATTAAGTTTTCATCAACTTGTGTAAGTAATCTTGAATCATAAGCTGGTAGATACTTTGCAGAGTATCCACATGAACATTGTCTAATTTCATAAGGCACATAAGTTTGACAAAATTTACTATGTTTAACAACATATTGTTCATTTGAAGTTGAATTTAAATTTCTAACTACAACATCTGCATATCCATCTCTTTCTTTTACTGTATTTTCTTCTTCACTTAAAATGTACTCTTTACCTTCTACTATAGTTGTTAAAGTAGTGATTACCTTCTCACCTGGTACTCCAATTCTTGCAGATACTAATCCAGCTTTATGAGCATAGA
The DNA here is from genome assembly GCA_947588925.1 of uncultured Bacilli bacterium. Lineage (GTDB taxonomy): Bacteria > Bacillota_I > Bacilli_A > RF39 > UBA660 > UMGS1613. The sequence goes on from CANQAT010000031.1 coordinate 4,358, forward strand.
ATTTTTTATCTTCAGATATTGTATCAAGATACTCTCCTATTTTATCATTTGGTATTACCTTACACTCTACTGTTAAATCTGGATATTCTTCTGGATGTGTACTTTTTAAAACTATTTTTTCTTTCATATTATCACCTTTCCTTTAATAGTCTTTTTTATACTCCTTTCCTTTTATAATTTTTTCAATATGTAATGGTCTTCAAAGACGAAAAACAAGACTCACACATATTATGTGAAAGTCTTGTTCAATAAACACTATCATTTTAGTCCGAATGCTTATACATTGAATTGACGAACTAAATCCATATTTATATGGGAACTACTCCCTTTCAACGATTTATATATTATCATATTTTTTAATTTTTGTCAAATTGATAACTTTTGATAACTTTTTTATGCTATAGATATCACTTCTTATACTATCCTAACAGAAACTAATAAGGATATGATTTTGAAGAAGTTTAAAATTTGATGATAAAAAAGTACTATTTTTTAAAATTATTACCACCGATTCCATCAGTAGAATCATAAGGAATTTCATTATATTCTTTAAAATATTTACTATCATATGATTTACTGTTATTTAAACCAATAGAGCCTTTTTTTGATACTAATTTATCTTCAGCTATGTTTATAATTATTTTATCACTATCTTTTTGCTTAACTATTGAATCTACTATTTTCGCCATTTGTTCAACTGATACAATGTATGTTTTAACTGCTACCCTACCTTCTCTTACTCTAAATAAAGTAGCTCCTTCTTGTGCGTTAACATTGTCATCCCATTTGGCTTTTGAAATAGATTTTTTATCTGTTTCAAATGTTCCAAAATGAAGAGCTGACTTTGGTGAACGACTATAAAATTTTATACCTGGTTTATCTGGACTTACAAATATATAAATAATATCTGCAAGTTCTTTATCATCTTCTTCAATTATTTTTTTACTTTGTTCTTTTTTTAATTGTTCCATTTTTACTATTACATCCATTGTTTTTTCTTCTTCTTTTTCTTTCATTTCAAAATCTCTTTCTACATACCTATCCATAATATCTCCCACTCCTTTACAATATATATTCTATTTTCAGTATCTATTATTGAATACCAATGCATTATAAAATCAAGCTTTAGAAGCTATTCATGTGTTAACTTTGATTTACTTTCTAAATATCATAATTTTTATTTCTAAATTAATTATATCAGATATTTTTTTAATTGTCATATTTATAATATTAATTCCCATTTTTCGTGTAAACCTTTTGTCAACTACCCTGCACTCTAAGTGCAGGGCTTGGTTTTACTGCTAAAAGCAGTTTTATCGACTAAAAGTCATTTTGTTATTTTAAATGTTTTTTCTACATCGTCTGTTTGATCCTCTATATATGCTTTTATTATTTCTTCTGTTACTGTCCCTACACTTCTGCAAAAATATCCCGGACTCCACAAATGTTGTCCCCAATACCTTCTTTTTAATGCACTAAATTCTTCTTGCAATATCTTCGAACTTCTTCCTTTTAAATACTGTACTATTTTTGCTGGTGCTATTGTAGGTGGACAACTTATTAATAAATGCACATGATTTCTTGTTATATTTCCCCTTATAATAGTTATTCCTCGGGCATGACAACCTTGCATTATTAATATTCTTAATCTTTCTGCTATTTTCCCATTTAATACTTCGTATCTATATTTTGTTGTCCATACTACATGATACTGTATATCATATTGTGTATGACTTCCTTTTCTCATCCAAATCCCCTGCCCTTTGAATAACTATTATATCACATGACAATTAATTTGTCTCCTAGTTCTCAAAGAATTTACGCGCTTAAGCGCGTGGCCTGTTACCGGGGGTTTAACATAGTCAAATTATTAAGTTGTTGTAAAACTTGTGTTATATCATAAATTTACTCTTATAGAGTTAATTCCTATATCAAAATAATTAGAAGAATCTAATGTTCTTTTAAAGTGATATATATACATTAGATTATCTTTTATTTTAACCTTGTATTTATTTTTAAATCTATCTATTAAATAGCCTTCTTTTTTATCATATTTCTTTAACATATTATATTTAGATACCATAACTTCCACGTTAGAATCTACTATAACTTCTAAGTTAGGATTTTTATTATATCTTTTTTTATAACACTCAACTAAATATTTAATCTGTTTATAGTTTAATTCATAAGATAAAGTTACTTTGTTAACGCCTAGGGAGTGCATTAAAGCAACAGTATATGAATTTGTTACATTAAGAGAAAAATCTGTATCTACATTTTTATATTTATAAACACTACCTAACTCACCTACCAGAAGTTTCATATCTGTATCAGGAAGACGTTCTAAAACTCTGCTTAGTTTTAGTATACATTTTTTATCATTTATTTTATCATATAGTTCTTTACTATCTACATATATAGTGTCAAAAGAATCTTTAACTTTTAAATACTGTTCATAAGTGTTAATTAATACACTTTTTTCTTCTTTTTTTGGAAAGTTATCCACACATATATCATATTTTTCTTTTTTATAATTAGATTTATATAATCTTTTACTATCAAGTGTGTGCATAACTTCTCTTCTTAGGTTATTTAATTTATTTACAGGAACAAATACATTATCACTTAAATCTATTTCTAAGTTCTCAAACTCGTATACAGTATCCCCTAATTTTGTTAGTTGTTCTTTAACCCTTTCTTCTGTTATAGGTGAAGATATACTCTCTTCTGTTATATAATCACTGTTCATTGATACTTCAAACTCTCCATCGGTTACATATAATTTAACATGAGAGTTTTTATGTATAGTACATTTACCACTTATTTTAACTTTTCTATTTATATTAATTTTATCTTGTAATTCTTTTAAGTATTTATAATCTGTTGTCTTAACCACTACTGAGTTTTTATTAACTGACTTACAAGGGATACTTACTATATCACCAACTTTTGCTTCTTTAATGCTTTTTTTATCTTTAAACATACGAGTTACTATAAAGCCTAAATCAGTATTATCTAGTATTCTTATTCCATCGTTTATATTTAAATCTTCACTTAATTTTAGAAATGCTTGTCCATTTTTATAGTCAACTACACTACCTATTTTAATGCCCATATGGTTAGGTCTAAAAGGATTAGTAAAAGAATCATTATCTTCATTAAATATAAATCCCTTTGTAAACTCTCTATTAAATATTTTCTTTAAATTTTTAATATCACTATCTGTTATTTTAGTTTCTTTAAACTTATTATAATTAGTTATAGCCTTACGGTATAAATGTGTGACTAAGTATACATATTCCTTGCTTTTCATTCTACCTTCTATTTTTAGACTATCCACCCCTATTTCAAGTAATTCACCTAAATAATTTAAGGTATTTAAATCTTTTGTACTTAGTAAATATTTATCCTTATTTACTATCTTACCATCTATTTCAAGGTCATATGGTTGTCTACATATCTGTGCGCATGTTCCTCTATTGCCACTTCTATTGCCTATCAAGGCACTCATTAAACACTCACCAGAATAACTCATACAAAGGGCTCCATGTATAAATATCTCTATTTCTATATTAGTGTTTTCTTTTATATATTTAATTAGTTCTATTGGAGTTTCACGAGCGAGTACTACTCTTTTAACACCTAATTTCTCACATAGTTTAACACCCTCTAAGTTGTGTATATGAGCCTGAGTTGATACGTGTATATCTAAATTAGGATATGTTTTTCTAACTAAATCAATCATTCCCATATCTTGCATAATTACTGCATCTACATTGTTGCGGTATAAGAAATCTATATAGTTCATAAATCTTTCTACTTCTATATCGTATATTAGAGTATTTACAGTTACATAAACTTTTACTCCGTATAAATGACAAGTATTAATAGCAAATACTAACTCTTCATTAGTAAAGTTTCCTGCAAAGCTTCTAGCGCCAAAGTTAATACCTGATAAATATACTGCATCACAATTAGCATTTATAGCTGCAAATAAACATTCCATATTCCCAACAGGAGAAAGTAATTCAACACTTTTCATACAACCACCACCATAGATTATATCATTTTTTTAAATAAAGAAAAATACATTATAAAATGTATCAATTTAATATTTCTAAAAGTTTATCTTTTATAAACTTTACAATATCTTCTTTATTATCTATTCTACTATCTTTTGTAACTGCCATATCATAGTTATAAAACTTATCTAAATCTTTATCATATATACTTATATATACTTTATTATCTTCTCCATATAAGTTATTTTTATCTAATTTACAAAGTTTACCTGTTATTCCAACTCCATAATTAGAATTTGTAAAATTACATATAGATTCACTCATTTCCATAGCAGTTTCTATACTATATACACTATATTTATTAATTATATCCTCATTTACACCCATCTTTATTTTAAACTCATTTGAGTATGTAACCGCACTAAATTTAATAACATCACTAGCCCCACTTATATTAGTTATACTATTAACAAGACATCCACCAGTACAAGATTCCATAGTACTTATCGTTTTACCATGTTCTTTTAATAATTCAACTACCTCTTTCATATCATCACCTTAATAATTATACTATTTTGCTTTTAATTTGTAAAATAATTTACTTTGTCTTTACTAAATATTTCTCTTCTTCTAGCATATCTTCTTTCGTTAATTCATTATAATACCAGTTTCCTCTATTTACAAATTGTTCCCTACCTTCTGCTGGATGATTTCTAGATAAATAACTTAAATATGAATGCATTACCTCTTCTGTATATAAGAAATCTATTACTGCTTGATATCCTGGAAGGTCCCTTTTATCCATTTTATAAAAATTTAAATATCTATTACTTTTAAAATCGACGAACTGATATGGAAAAATACATTGATAATATATGCTATATCCTGTATTTTCTCCCATGATTTTATTTGTATAATTAACCCATCTTTTACTTTTTGTTCTATTATACATGGTATTAATTACAGCATATGAATCGGTATAACTATTTGCTTTAGCTTCAGAAAGTACCCCAGATACAATTACATCGAACTGTTCATATGTTAACTGATGTTTTTTAAATATACATGATAATTTTATAGCATTTTCTATATTTGTTAAATTCCCTAATACATCTGGTACAAGGTCTGGATTTGCAGTAGTATCACTTGGTATAACTTCATCAAATTCTATATCAGTTGTCTCATCATATATATCTTCAACATCTTTATCATTTGAAGCTTCTTTATCTATAGCACTTACATTAAAAATTTCCTCGTCATTTAATTCATCACCTGTTTCATATGATAAATCTTCTTCCACATAACTTGAAACTTTTAAAGAATCACCTGCAAAATTTGCGCACATTAAAACTAATAGAAAATCGCATATAGCATATTTTATAGATTTGTAATTAATTTTTTTAGCTAAAAATTTTTTTATTTTCTTACATTTTAATAAAAGTTTTTTCATACATCACACAACCAATCCAACTAAAAGTGACTTTATTATATAATATGAAATAATATATGTCAATGTTTCACGAAAAAAAAGAAAAGTTTTTAACTTTCCTCTTCATCAGTTACATTTCCTATTTGAAGTGTATCATGGCTTTCAAAATAATCTCTAACTTTTTTCTCTATTTCTTCTTTCATAGCTGGATTCTTTTTAAGCCATTCCTTAACATTTTCTTTACCTTGACCTACTTTTTCACCATTGTATGAATACCATGCACCACTCTTCTCAAGAATATTTGCCTCAACGCCCAAATCTACGATTTCACCTGTAATAGAAACACCTTCTCCATATATTATATCTACAGAGCAAGATTTGAATGGGGGTGCCATTTTATTTTTTACAACCTTGATATTAGTCCTATTACCAATAGAATTGCTTCCAAGTTTTATCTGTTCACCTTTTCTTATTTCAAGTCTAATAGACGCATAGAATTTAAGTGCTCTACCACCGGGAGTGACCTCAGGATTTCCAAACATTACTCCAACTTTTTCACGTAATTGATTTATAAATATTACAACTGTATTAGTTTTATTTACAACACCCGATAGTTTTCTAAGAGCTTGGGACATAAGCCTTGCTTGAAGACCAACGTGTGAATCTCCCATCTCTCCTTCGATTTCTGCTTGAGGTACTAAAGCCGCAACAGAATCTATTACTATTATACTAATTGCGCCACTTCTAACGAGAGCCTCGCATATCTCTAAAGCTTGTTCTCCATTATCTGGCTGAGATAACAATAACTCGTTTATATTAACACCCAATTTAGAAGCATACACTGGATCTAATGCGTGTTCCGCGTCTATAAAAGCCGCCCTACCTCCTTTTTTTTGCGCTTCCGCTATAGCGTGAAGTGCGAATGTTGTCTTACCACTTGATTCAGGTCCAAATATTTCAATAATTCTTCCCTTTGGATATCCACCAATTCCAAGTGCGATATCAAGTGAAATTGAACCAGAAGATATAGTATCTATTTTTTGATTTTCATGTTCACCTAAACGCATTACAGAACCTTTACCAAATTGTTTTTCTATATCAGCTAATACCTGATCTAAAGTTTTATCTCCGCTAACTGACTTAGTCATTTGTTTTCCTCCTTTAAACTTACAAATACATTATACTAGATAAAAAATAGTTTGTCAATACCTTTTGCGAACATTTGTATGAAATTTCTGTAAAACTTTTTTTGCAGAAATTAAAAAAGAGTAAAATTAATTACCCAATTTTTTCTCATATATCTTTTCATATGAACTTATTAGCCATTTATCTTTAACCTTTTTATACGTCAAAAGTAAAATTTGTTCTATCTTTTCTAAATTGCTTCCACTAACTATTTTACCATTAACTGTCTTATAACAAAAGCAGTTAACTGTAACTCTAAATTTAAGCTTACTCTTACTAAATTCAACGATAGAATAACCTACCAAGTCTATTCCATCGGTTACATCTGTAAAACCTCTTTCTTTAAAGTTTTGTATTTTATTTACGTAAAAGTCTTTTATATAACCAGTCAATACATCATCTAAATTTTCATCAAATGACTTTAATTTACCTTCTAATGTGACATATGTATCATAAAGTGAGGACATAAGTAAATCAACATCAACAGACTCATCTATTTTATTTATTTCCTCTTTTGTTAGGCTATCTTTAACCTTGAATGTACTATCCTTATTTTCATTTATAATATCTATACATTCTTTATACTTTTTATTTTTCCTTTGTTGAAATCTACTTGCTATAATAATTGCTATAGAACAAATTATTATAGCTACTGAAGCTAAAACGACTGTAATTACATTGACAATATTTAAAGACATATCTATACTCCTTTTATTCTATATTCATTTTAACATATAAAATAAGAAAAAAAAAGAAGATTTAACTATTTTTCTTCATTTTTGAAAACAAATTTATAGCTAAAAATAATATAATTCCATATAATACATTAATTATAATAGAATTATATATACTTTCTAATAATTTAAACCAATTAAAATTAATATAATCTATAATGCATAATAATAGATAACTTATAATTCTATAAATGATTATTATAATTAAATTTATAAGACTAGAATTAAAAATATTATACTTTAAATACGAATATAAAAGAATTATAAATCCACTAGTTATTCCAAAGCAAATAGTATTTAAGAAAATAGAATTTGTAATTATGTCATAGAATAACCCACAAATAGTACATACTATAAAAAAATTTTGATTATTTTTTTTAAATAGTGGATAGATAAATATAAAAGATGTAATTAGAAAAAGTGGAGTTAAAATATTAGGCAATATATTTGAAAATACAAGTTCCATGATAAATGATATAACTAGTAATATATACGCCATTATTCTAAAGCCTTTCTATTAAGTATAGTTACTATACTTATATTTTTAAAATCTGAACTTGGCGTTACTTCTACTATACTATTTAGATCATATTCATCTTTTACTACCCTAGATACATATCCTATTAATATACCACTTGGAAAATAATCAGTAAGACCTGTTGTAGTAACTAAATCTCCTTCTTTTATATCATCTATATTAATACCTTCTATTTTATATACATTTAAATCTTTATCATAACCTGTTAAAAGTCCATAAAAATAATTATCATCTGAATTTATTTTAACGGATATTTTATTACTTATCTCATCAGTTGTAAGAAGTTTTACAGTACTTGAAAAATTACTTACGCTAGTAATTTTTCCTATTAGACCGTTCTTAGTAATTACTGCATCACCCAACTTTACTCCGTTTTTTTCTCCTTTATCTATTGTTAAATTGTTATACCAATATCCTATATTTCTACTTACTACAGTTGCATTTATATAAGTATATTCTGACAAAGTAGAATTAAGATCTAAAGTTGATTTTAAATCAGCTATCTCTTTTTGTAACTCTTTTATCTGTGCATAATATAAATCTGTTTTAGACTCTTTCTCTTTTAAAGCAGTGTATTTTTCATACAAATCTTTTTTCTCATTATGTATATCTATTTCATCTTTTATAAATTTAATAGGTGTATAAAAAATCTTAGATATGAATGCTGTAGTATCCTTTATTGCTTTTTCAAAAAAGTTAAGATCTCTATCATCATCTATTGTATACGATGTTATTCCAAGTAATATAGCAAATACAACTACTACTAATATTATTACTTTTACTTTACTTTTCTTCTTCATATCATCACCTATTTTTATTATAGTACATAAACTTTTATTTTAAAAGTGAATATCGTCGTTTTCTAAAAAACTATAGTAATTTTTTTTAGTTATTATGATGTGGTCCAAAAACTTTACACCTAGTATTTTAGACGCTTCTATTAAATTGTTTGTTATTTCATAATCCTGATTACTTGGAAGTGGATTGCCCCCGGGATGATTGTGTATGCATATAATCGCACTAGCTCCAAGTAAGTATGCTTCTTTAAATATTTCTCTTGGATGAACTAAGCTATAATTTACTGTACCTATGAAAAGTAATTTTTCACCTATTACTTTTTTACCACTATCTAAGTAGATAGCGTAGAAGTGCTCCTGCATATTATCACCTATTTTATCTTTATAATATTTATACACTAAATCCGCACTAGTTAGTTTTACGTTTTTTATAGTATCTACTTCTCTATTTATTCTTTTACCAAGTTCTATTGCTGCAAGCAAATCACAAGCTTTACTCATACCAATACCTTTTATGTTTTTTAAAAATTCTAAATTTATATCGTTTAATTTCTTTATATTATCTACTTTACTTAATACTTTTATGCCTAGATCTTTAGCTGACTGTCCTCTAGTTCCTGTTTTAAATATTATAGCAAGTAACTCTTCGTTACTTAAATTTTCTACTCCATAATTTATAAGTCTTTCTCTTGGTCTATCTAAAGTTGGAATATCTTTTATTTTAACCACTAATTACTACCTCCTCATATTTCATTAATACTTGATTTATTATAGAAGCAATAGCTGTATTATCGTTAGTACCACTTAATACCTCATCATAATTTACTAAAGCTTCTAAAAATGCTTTATTCGTAATATCAAATGTCTTTATCATAGTATCATAGCCAAGTGATTTGTATAACTCGACTATTTTTTTTGCATTTTCCTCTTTTTTTGTTATACCTATATATACATAATATAGGTTATCTTGTTTATTATACACATAGTTTTGAAGTCCTATCGTGTTTTCTTCTAAGCTTTCTAAACTTGAAAATACTCCGTATTGTATAAAGTATAACTTTTCTCCTGTAGCAGATACTTTTATACCATCGAAGTCATTATACTGTGTTAAGAAAAAATGGGATAGAAAAAAACCGATAACTAATGCGATTAAAAATGTAAATAAATACTTTTTCATATTATCACCATTTTTATTTTAGCTTAAGTCACGGTTTTATTTTGTCGAATTTTATTCTTCACTATCTTTCTTTACTAGTACTTCACGAGGTTTAGAACCGTTTGGAGGTCCTACTATTCCACGTTCTTCTAGTAAATCTATACATCTAGCTGCTCTATTGTATCCTAAACGAAATCTTCTTTGTAAAAGTGAAGAGCTAGCTTTACCTTGTTCGATTACAAAATCAACTATTTCATTATATAGAGGTTCTTCGTAATCATCTTTACTATCTACCATAGTTGTTGCGCCTTTTTCTTCTTCATCCATAAGAAGTGTCTCATCATAGTGAGCTTTTTGCTCCCTACATACATAATCTACTATTGCCTTAGTCTCTTCTTCAGATATAAATGTACCTTGGATACGAACAGGAGCATTAGTTCCTTGTGGCAAGAATAACATATCACCTTTACCTAATAGTTTTTCAGCGCCTATCATATCTAGTATAGTTCTTGAATCTATACCACTAGATACTGCAAATGATATACGAGATGGAATATTTGCCTTTACAACACCTGTGATTACATCTGTAGATGGGCGCTGCGTCGCAACGATTAAATGTATTCCAGCCGCACGTGCCATTTGAGTAATTCTCATGATAGAGTCTTCTACTTCTTTTGCAGCGACTAACATAAGGTCAGCAAGTTCGTCTATTATTACTACTATAAAAGGCATACGTTTTTCTTTTTCATCCTCAGGTAGTCCTTCGTTCTTTTTATCTATATAAGCATTGTAACTTTCTATATTTTTAGTTTGACTTTCCTCAAACACATCATAACGTCTTTCCATTTCAGCAACTATTCTTTTTAAGGCAACATTTGCTCTTTTAGGATCAGTTACAACAGGGGCAAGTAAGTGAGGTACACCATTATATATCGAAAGTTCAACTTTTTTAGGGTCAACAAGCACAAGTTTTACTTCATCAGGTCTAGTACGCATAAGGATGGATGCGATTATACTGTTTATACAAACTGATTTACCACTACCTGTTGAACCAGCTACTAAAAGGTGTGGCGTTTTATTTATTTCCATCCATTTTGGTTCACCCATTATATCTCTTCCAAGTACAGCAAGTAGTTTTGAATCTGCCTTAGATTGAGGTACACTCGTTAATACTTCTCTTACTGTTACCATAGAAATATTTTTATTTGGAAGTTCTATTCCTATTGTGTTTTTACCCGGAATGGGTGCTTGAATACGCACATCTTTAGCTGCTAGGGCAAGGGCTATTTCCCTATTTAGACTTAGTATTTTACTAACTTTAGTTCCTGCTTTAATCTCTAGTTCATACTGAGTTACGGCAGGTCCTACATGAGTCGCAACTACGTGTGCTTCTATACCAAAATCTAATAAAACTTGAGTAAGTATTGGTATATTATTCTTTATTAAAAGTTCGTTTTCTTTATTATCTGTTTTTGTAGGTTTATTAAGTAACGTTATTGGTGGGAATGTGTATTTCTTATTTACAACCTCACCTTCGGTACTATTAACTACTACAACATCGTTTACTTCTTCCTCTTCTTTTTCTTCTATTACTTCTTCTTTAGGTTCTTCTTTTGATTTGTGTTTCTTTCCCATATGAGAAGCAACAGATTTAACTCCATTTTCTGTTTTCTTAAGTATGTCATATAGTGAAAGACCAGTATAGATTATTACTCCACATATTATTAAAGCGACACATATAAATCTTGCACCTGAAAGTGTTAGTAAGGTTGTAAAGATACTTATAAATATCGCACCTATTACTCCTCCACCAGTTTCAGGGAACCATGCGTGTTCATTAATGCTTTTCATTACATTATCAATTGTAACTTTTATTACACTCGTTCCATCTTTTAATAAATTAAATTTATCTGGATTTATATCTTCTGCTTTAATGTATGAAGAATGAAGAAGTGTTAAAACACCTACCGCTATTACAAAAAGTCCTATAGTCTTTCCTGTTAATATTTTAGGTATTTTTCTTTTTACTATAATATAACAGCCTAAGGCACCAACAAGAATTAAAAATAATGCCCAGAGTGTTCCAAACAAGAAACATGAAAATCCTTTTATAAAATCAGCAACTGGACCAAAAGGGCAAAGTCCTATAATAGAAACTAATACAAGAAATATTCCTTTTAATTCTACTATATAACCACTTGGTTCAGCATTTTCTTCTTTTCTTTTTTTCTTTTTCATAGTGCCTCCTTAGTCTCCATAAACATTATACCATATTTTTTGATAAAATTAATTATAAAATGTTAACAATTTTATTTATTATTTTTATAGTTGCAAGCATAGCTACTAATTCTATGAATACTCTTTATCTTCTACCACCATAGTTTTTCTTAAAACTTGAGGTCGAAAAATTCGACCTCAAATTTAAATATTCTTTATCTTCAATTTTATTTATTGCAAAACACTTTTTACCTAAATCTTTTAAGGAAGCTCCTATGTGGTACAATGTATCATCTATTATCATAAATCTATCGTGAAATATATTTGAGTACTTTAGATTTTAATATAGTCACAAGCATAGCTGCTCCATCTCCTGTAAATACGAAAGGCAATTTTCTAATTCCACCGTGTTTTTGTATGATATTGGTTGAAGTCACAATTTGTGACTTCAAGTTTAAGATATATTTATATTCAGCAAAATCGAGTTGAAAACAAAAATTTTCTGGAAATCTATCAATATTTCTTTTAACTACTTCATTCACTTTATCGCCTCTACTATCTTTTTTAGATATTCCTTATCTTCTATCTTAGTTATTCCAAAACACTTTTTAAAATGCCAGATAGCATAGTTATTCCGTGTTCTGTAAATACATAAGGTAGATATTTTTTGTGTTCACCTCTTCCTGTTTTTAAGGTGAAATTTTTGCACCTTAAAACTTTATATTCTTCTTCGGTTAATCTAAAACAATAATCTTCTGGAAATCTATTAATATTATTCCTTACATTTCTATTCAAATCTTTGGTAGTATACCCAAAAGCCTTTGCAACATCACTATACAACATTACTTGCTTTTCTCTTACTTCATTCTATTTTTACTTCGTCTACTTCATTCATTTAACCACGTATAATCTAATTATGTGATTTTTTTATTAATCACTATATTAGATTCTCCTTTCTATAATATTTT
>CANQAT010000032.1 GCA_947588925.1 uncultured Bacilli bacterium
CCCCCCCCTGTCAAGAGGAACATTTGTTCGCTTTACACTTTTTTAAAAACAGACCACACATATCATGTGAAAGTCTTGTTAAATTATTATTTTTAAATGATTGCTTGAAGTGCTACTTATGAATATTTGCAAAATTTTGGTCGTTAAGATAATATTGTTGTAGTACAAATTGCAAATAATCTTCAAGGCTTTGTTGCTGTTTTGTTACTCTACCATATGTACATATATTAGCAACTTTTCTTTCACTTAAAGATAATTGTTGTTGCTCTTCTTTGGAGGCACTCATTAAACCTAATGTCCCACCAAATCTAATAACATTTGCATAAGATTGATTATAATTATAATAACTTCTACCACTTTCCATTTCATCAATTTTTTTTACGATTTCAGCTGGAAGGTTTCTATCGACTACAACGTGACTAAATTGAAAAAGATCATCCTCACTTTTTTCTTCAAAGATTAAACTATCATCTCCATTAGAATTGCCATCTAAGTTTTTCCCATAAGGTGCGATCACATAGCCACATTCTTTTAAATACTCTAAAACAGGCTGATCATTTGGAACAATATATGTTCTACCGTCCATACCAATAAAACTTGCAGTTGATTCATAAATATATACTACTCCAAAAGTTCTCATACTTCTCTCGTTCCAAGGAATCGCTTCCTCAATTTCATCTCTAGTCTCTATTCTTTCACCATTTTTATTTGTATAAGCTAACTCAGATACAGGCGCAGCTATCTGATATAAACTTGGTAAAACATCTTTAATTCCAAAATATTTACCACAAATAAGTGCCATATTTGCTCTATTAATATGATCATTTTTTTCATAATCGTATGTTTGTGATACCTGCATTTTACCTCCCATTATTATTTTCTATATTCTATGACTTCTTACATCCTCATTATATTTACTACTAGAATTTCTATAAAAATCAAGACATTGGTAACCTAAACTTGTCCCTTCATAGTAAAGACTTGTAGGCTGAGTAAAATATTCATTTAAAATTACGCCTAATTCATTAATGTCTGTAACTTGAGAAATTCCTTTTCTATTTATATCTCTTACAATCTCTTGAGCGCGTAGATATAAATTATATAACTCTTTATATTCTTTAGCCAAGTGGGTTGCTTCTTTTGTTAACCTTACTACATTCTTCTTTATCTCTTTATATTCTTTTTTTGTTGTTTGTGTTTTAGACTTTAAAGCCTTTTCTTTACTAATTAGATCTACCTCTTCAGTTACATAAGTAGCTTTTGGTTTCTTGAAAGCAAAACGCATTTTAGTTAATCTAGTTGCCAAATCTTTCAATCCAGCAAGTTTAAGATATTCTATAAGAGTATCTAAATGTTTATACCCTTCTTCATGTTTCAATCGCTCATCTTGGAGTTGCGCTTTTTGTTCTTCCAATGTTTTAACTCTATTTTCTTCAGCTCTTTTAGCGACATTTTCTGGCTTTTTAGAATCTAATAAAAATAATTCATCTTGTAAAGATTTTCTCCTGTTTTGTAAACTCCATATTTCTAACTGAATTTTATCTGATAACTCTTTTTTTGCTTCACTTGACATAGGTACTCTTCCCATTGCTTCAACAGGCATATTAACTCCCAAATCGCTATCAAATTGACCTACGGTTGTCTCTCCGTATACAGTAGCGGTAGCCACTGATTGAAGTCTTGTTTGTTGTTCTTCTATTTTCCTATCTAATTCAGCAATTTGCTGTTTTATATATTCTTCATTAGTCATCATAATTATTCACCCTCCGCTAGAGCCAATCTTCTATTAAACTCATTTACTACATTTTGATATTCTGAAGTATCTTCTATATTTCTTAATATTCTATTTCCATCTATTAAATCTAATTTTGCAAACATAATTTCAAATTCTTCATCTTCTTTTGAATTTTCTGTAAATGCTATATAACTCTTATTATCTACATCAAATTCCATATATATATTATCATCTGGTATTTCTAATATTGAGTTATCATTAGCATTAATATAATTATTAATTACCTCATCTATCTTATTTTTTAATTCAGTTCTTAAACTTTCCAAATCTTCTCTCATATGATCACCTACTTTAACTATAACATATTTTTTTTATAATTTAAATATTTTTTTGTTGTTTTATATGAAAATCTCACTTATAATCCATTATTTATTCTTTTAATTATAACTATTATAGAAAGTACTATAACATATAAAAGTATAGTAAGTATTAAATAAGATTTGTGTTGCTGATGAGTTTTAAGCTTTTCTATATAATCATCTTTATATTTATTCTTTAGTCTTTTTATTCTACACTTATCTATTGATAAACATATAGAATTTGAAAATATTATATAAAATAATCTATTTATCAATATTATAAAAAATATTTGTAGGGTGTTTGAAAATATACCCATAGTAAGCATATTAAATATACTAAAAAATTTTAATGAATATGTGATATAGAAATAATCAAACAAAACTAGAATAGTACCTAAGAAAAAGTGCCCCATATATGAAAAATAAAGTGGTCCTAGTATAGTTACTAAAAGTAAATTCTTATTCATACTTATTTTATTAAAATCTTTATTATATAGTTTTAATTCATAGTTTCTATCGCTTTTCTTATCCTCTACTTTGTTTCCATTTGTTAAATAACCACATTTTGTACAACAACCATCAATTATAGTCCCACCACATTTAATGCAAATCACACTAACCACCTCTTAATAATATTAGTATATATAATTAAATAAGATATGGCAAATGTGAATGCGCCTAAAACATCTGTAAAGAAATGCACGCCTAAATATATTCTACTAAGTCCTACAACTAATATTATAAGTGAGAATAAAGATATGTATATTATCTTGCTTTTTTTATTTAATTTAGATATATATATCAAATAAATTATAAAGCCATAAAATGCCATTACTGTAAGGGAATGCCCTGATGGAAAACTATATCCAGTTTCTTCTATTAAGTTTATATCTACTGGTCTTGAGCGAGCAAATATACTTTTAAGTATTAACTGAAGTAGTGTAATTGTTACTAAATTTATGGACATAAAAAGTCCATACCTTTTATTTTTATAAAATATTAATACTATAATTGCTATACCTATTACTATTAACGCACTACCTAAGTTAGTAAGTATTTTAACAGTACTAGTTAAATTATTACTTATATATTTAGATATAAAACTATAAATAGTTAAATCTATATGTATATCATTTCTAGTTAGTACTAATATAGATAGTACTATAAAAATAGTAAATGATAATACACATACTATCCATTTTAAATACTTTTTCAATATATCACCTACTCGAATAAAAATATCTTATGTATAAATTTATTTATAAACTTAATTCTAGTAATAAAGTAAATTATACTAGCCCCAAATACATTTAATATAAGGTCATCTATATCTAGGGAACCTGACATAGTTACAAACTGTAATACTTCTATAACTATTACTATCAGTACCATAGCAAAAAGAAAATTTAAATACTTATTCATAGGCTTAAACATCAAAGGTAGAAATATAGCAAATGGCATAAACGCACAAAGATTACCTACTACATTTATAGTAAAATCTTTAAGAGTTACTATTCCGTTTAAATATCCATTTATAAATAATTTTATAGTGTGAAAAGGAACTATATTAAATGATGTTTTAAGATACATATCAAGTAATTCCTTATCCCAATCTATTATAACAAAACCTTGTCTTCCAAATATTTCATCAAAGAGTGTTAAAGTTGAAATAGTTATTACGTATATTAAAAAATATATTACTAAATTTATTTTTAATATCTTTTTAGTAAAATTTAATTTCTTTACAAGTATGTATCCTCCCATATATATAAATATACAAACAAGTAAGAGTAAAATAAGTCTTACATCAGTACTTAAATATATATTTGAATGTATCCTTGCTCTTATACAAAATAGTAAAATAAAGAGTGATACCAAATAAAAGAATATTGTTAAATATTTATATATTTTATCTTTCACTTTATCACCCTATTAAAATTATATCATACTTATTATAATTTTACTATTTTATTTTTAATCCAAAGTTTTGTATTTAAATTCACCCGTACCTTGATTGTAATAAAACTTCTTTTCTACCTTATCATACATAGAAGGTGTACCTTCTTTATCTAAAACTGGAATAAAATCTCTAACTAAGACACCATCATCATATATCTTACAATAATAAATTCTTCCTATAAAAGGTGCATGATTTGGAACTCTATAATTTATAGCAAATAAAGACATGCTTTTACCCGTATTTATATCCCTAGAGTCAGTTCCAGAAAAAACTTCTTTACCATTAATAGAAATTTTTTGATTGCCTTTATATAATTTACTTTTTATTTCATAAAGAGTATCAACTTCTATTTTAAAATTTGTATTAATATGACCACCATACCCTATACTGCATTGTCCTCTCCATATATCAAACGGGAATATTCTTATTTGTCTTCTGAAGTAATGCTTCCGATTGGACTGTTATCATTTGTATCAATTTTAGACATTAGCTTAATATCAAATTCCATCCCTGATTTTCCAATTACTTCAGTATCAATATATTGTGTACCAGTACTTTCTATATATTCTACTTTAGTATAAATACCTCCATATGAATAGTCTACTTTTGCTCCATCTACTTTGCAATCATCTAAAAATAAAGCCATATCTTCATTTATTTCAATTGTAGTACATTCTACTCTTTCTCCTTCGTATTCTATATCTAATGAGAAATCACTATCATTTAAAGTTAATGTATTACCGTTTGTATTATAACTTCCAATTGGTACTTCTTCTGTTAAACTTTTTCTTGCTATTGCAAGTTCTATAGACTTACCATATAAATCTATACTTCTTTTCTTACTTTCAGTTCTTGCATCATTTATTATATCTAATATTGTTGGAAACGCTATTAATGCGATAATAGCTAGTATTACTATTACTGCAAGTAATTCTATTAATGTAAATCCTTTATTTTTCATGTATTTTTACCTCCATTTTATTTAACCAAAATGTTTACCCTGTTATACTTGAGGCTAAAACAACACGAAATGAGTAAAGATATTGCGGATTACCTCCAGTTCCTCTTCCATATCGAAACACACCCGAAGTTGTTCCGTTACCATAAAAGCCTCCCCGATCAAAGAATGGACCACCCGAGAAAACAAATTCTGAGAAATCGCCATACCATCCTTGTGTTTCTCCTAAAGCATGTCCATTATATGCTTCATCCGTTGCAGTAGTTGTCGTATAATTATCATAATATTTTTCATCTATTCCTTCTAATTTGTCATTAAATTCACTAGCACCTTTAGTTTGATTGAAAACTCCCATTACGTATTCAAATGCTCCACCGCTCATATCATATATTCCATATACGTTTCCTGTTGTTGAAGCATTCACACCTTTACTTCCGTTATATTTATTTTCTTCACTATTGCATGTTGCGACAGTTCCTGATGCACCTGCATTATCTGCTCCTATTCCTGTTATATAACTTGAACAATTATTTATATACACTTCTCCATCTTTTCCATATTGTGAATGTGACAAGTAAGCTACTGCTCCCCATTCACTATTCTTCATCATATGACTATCAGTTGTGTTTTTATTTATTTCAAATAGATTGTTTACTCTACTCATAGCTCTTGTTACATAAAAATATGGTGAGACTTTTTGATATCTTAATGACTGAACATTAGGTAGAATTCTCAAATTATCAGCTTCCTCACAATTTTCATCCATACATTTCAATTCATCGTATTTTGTTGTAGATGATAAAATAGTATGACTTGTCTCAAACTTCCCTATCCATATTCCTGATAATACATTCTTTCCAAATGTAAATCCTGTATGTATTACATATCCATCTGTTGGCACACTTGCACTTTCACCTATAAAATTTACATCTATTAAATCTGGATTCCCTTTATTTACATTTTCAGGCATTTTATATTCATATCTTGGTATCCATACAAACATAGCTAACACATCTGAATCGTTTATATCTTCAGGTGATGATGGCACTTTTAATGTGTCTCCTATTTTTTTGCCTTTTCCTGTTTCACTTAGTATTACTGCATTTGCCCACTCTTTCTTATCATAGTCGTACCATTTTTCTCCAATATCTGCTATCTTCCATTGCTCACTATTATCATCATAAATAACCGCAGTTAATCCTTCTACTAATTCAGGTTTGTTTGCTCCACTATTATCAGTATAAATTCCATATGCATAGTCTACATACTGACCATCAACCTTACATTCATTTAATGAGATAGTTCCATCTTCATATATTCGTACAAAATCACATTCTACTTTTGCTCCATCGTATTCTACTTCAAATGAAAAATCTTTATCTTCTAAAGTTAATGTATTACCACTAGTTTTATAACTTCCTATTGGTACTTCTTCTGTTAAACTTCTTCTTGCTATTGCAAGTTCTATAGACTTACCATATAAATCTATACTTCTTTTTTTGCTTTCAACCCTTGCGTCAGTAATTATATCTAATATTGTTGGAACCGCTATTAATGCGATTATCGCTAATATTACTATTACTGCTAAAAGTTCTATTAATGTAAATCCTTTGTTTCTCATATAAACCATCTACTTTCTATTAATGCCTAATCATGTTATTTATTCTATTATTCCAAATCTTTTTTTATCTACTTCATAATTTTGTTTTATTTCTTCTTCTGAAAGTCCTCTATTATAAACTCTAACTGAATATATATTCCCATTTAAAAATCCTTCAATGCTTCTTCCTAAAACTATAGACCCAAGTTTAACGTTTGGAACTGCAAAGCCTTTAACTCCAAATTCAGAATTCAAATAAATTCTTCTTTCACTTCCATAATTTAAAGCAACTGCTGTATAAATTGCATTAATATTTAATTGAACCCTGTAGTCTAAATCAAAAGACCAATAAAAATGTTTAAATCCAACATTTCTAAATAATCTAAATCCATTGGCATGTCCAACCTCTCTTTCTACACCTAAACTTAACAATCCTCCATCATTTAATACATTCGCTTCAAAAACCACTTCTATTGTATATGGACTTTCCCCCTCTGGAATATTAGTTTGATTTAATATTTGTGCATATTGATTTATCCCATCAAAAATTAAAGAATTTTCATTCCATGTAGGATCATCATAATTCATAAGTGTTGCGTCATTATTATTACCACTCAAATCTTCCCATATTGTAGTATTTTCATCATGTCCATCTCTAGTATTGTTTATTCCATCAAGCCACAACACTAATCCATCTTGTACATATGAGTGTGTATACGTTTTCCCATTGATAACTAAGATGTACGAATCAATCATATTATCTATAAATTTTATTGTACCACCAGTTGGTCTTGTTCCATTTACTTCTATTGATAACTTTACTTCTTTATCATCTATTATACATGTTAGATTTCCAGTATCATCTACTTCACATGTATCTGGTTTAAACTCTTCTGTTAAGTTTTTCCTTGCAACTGCATTTTCTACTGCAGTTAAATATAGTTCTTTACTCATTTCATCTGCTTCGGTTCTTGCGTCATTTATTATATTTAATATTATAGGAACTGCTATTAATGCGATAATAGCTAGTATTACTACTACTGCAAGTAATTCTATTAATGTAAATCCTTTATTTTTCATGTTTTACTCCTCCTATAGTTTTTCTTCTTATATTGTCTCATGCCACCCCCCTCCCTGTCAAGAGGAACATATGTTTGCTTTACGTTTTTTGCATAGAAACACTATGCATTTATTCTTTAAATACAGGAATAGCTATTATAGTTATTCCCTTATTTTAAATTTTCTTCCATTAAATTTTTAACTTTATTAAAAAGCATTTGATTTGCCTTATCAAGCGACATATCTCCTACTTTAAATGGCTTACCGTATCTAATAGTTAAGTTTTTACTTCTAAATTTATAATCGCCTGTTATACCAAATGGAACTATATAAGAATCTGTTTTACTTGCTAGACTTACTGCCCCGTACTTAAATGGAAGTAATACATCTTTTGTTCTATTTCTAGTACCTTCAGGAAATATTCCTAGCGCACCACCATCATTTAATATATCTATTGCCTTGGTTTTTGCAAGTTCATCTTTAGATTTTCTATCTACACTTATACACCCCGTATGTTTAAAAAACCATGCAGTAGACTTTTTATCAAAGTACTCTTTTTTAGCCATATAATGTATTCCTCTTTTAGTAGATATTATAGTTAAACATTGGTCATATAAATGTTTATGATTACCTGCAATAATTATACTTCCATTTTTGGGTATTAATTCCTTACCTATTACTTTAGGATTATAATATAGTCTAAATATAGGTCCAAGTATAAATTTACCTATATAGTATAAGGGTGGGACTTTTCTATTCATCATCCGCACCTATATCACTTTGTAACTTTTTAAAGTCTACTTTACCGAGCTTAGTTCTAGGAAGACTTTTTCTAAATACAAACTCATAAGGTACCATATATTTAGCAAGGTTCTTTCTAGCATAATCTCTTATCTCTGATTTTACAAATAAGCCCTTATACCCTTCTTTTAAAACTATAAATGCTTTAGGTACTTCTTGTTTATATGGATGTGGTATTCCTACTACTGTACACTGTAAAACAGCAGGATGAGATTCTATTACTTCTTCTATATGTGATGGATATACATTATAACCACTTGATACAATCATTCTTTTTAATCTACCACTATAAAATATAAATCCATCTTTATCCATGTATCCTAAGTCACCTGTGTGCAACCAAACATGACCATCATCATGTATTTGAAGTGCGTCATTAGTCTCACTTTCGTTATTCAAGTATCCCATCATAAGTCCTTTAGAATTAACGCATATCTCTCCTACTACGTTATATGGAACAGTCTTTCTTGTTGATGGATTTATTATTTTAATATAGTTACCTGCAAGAGGTATACCTATTGAACCACTTTTATTTACATCATCGTGTGCAAGAGTAACTGCAGCAAGTGCCTCAGATAATCCATATCCTTGAACTATTCTCGCTTGAGAATGGTGTTCCTGAAGATACTTATTTATTTTATCTTCTAACGGTTTATTTAATATATCTCCCCCACTTACTATATATTTTAAGAAAGATAAATCTAAATCCTTTTCATTTTTATTAGATATGAGTGCCTCAAAGAGTGTTGGTACACCAAGTACACAAGTAGGTCTAGTCTTCTTAAATAGTGTATCAAACTTTCTTGAATTAAACTGAGGAATTAATATAGTATAACAACCTAAAGCAAGTGGAGTATGTATCGTAACACTCAGTCCAAATCCATGGAAGTTAGGCATAATTGCAAGACAACAATCGCCTGCGTGTAAATTCACTAAAGAAATTTTCTCTTGCATAGAGGCAAGTATAAATGACCTATTTTGTATAACTACGTTTTTAGGGTTACCACTAGTACCTCCACTATTTATTATAACGCAAGGGGTATCCTTGCCATACTTAGTAGTTATTTTATCTTTGCTAAATAAAGACATTCTTATAAATTTATTCCAAGATATAAAATATTTATTTCTAGGGTACTTTTTATATTTATTTATTTGCGTTATTTTATATCCTATATTCATAAATATATTCATGGAATTTGCAGCAGATACAAATATAACCTTTTTAACCCCTGTTGTTTTTATACAGTCTTTTATCTTAGAATAAAACATATCTATCATAACTAAATACTTACTGTTAGTAGATATTAAACTGTTTTTTATCTCTTCTTCTGCTGATAGAGGGTGTAACATACTTGCAATAGCGCCAAGTTTATTTAAAGCATAAAAAGATATTAAAGCTTCTGGTATATTTGGCATACAAATAGTTACTATATCTCCTTTTGATACATTTAACTTTTTAAAAGATAAGGCTGCTCTATCTATTTCTTTAATGAATTTTTTATATTTAACTTTTTTACCAAAGTACTCATAAGCAATATTATCTGGATATTTTTCATAACTTCTATGTACTTGTTCATATAGACTTATATTAGGTATTTTAATGTCCATTTCTTCTTTAGTATAATACTTGCTCCATGGAGCTGGAATAGTTTTTTTCTTTTTAAACATATCTATAATACTCATTTTTTATCACCCACCATTTTAGAAATTAAATTCCTTAAATTATTGTTTTCTATATCTAAATCGCTATTTAATATATCTAAAGGTTCCTTAAACGTTATTTTTAAATCTTTTGAAA
This sequence comes from uncultured Bacilli bacterium, assembly GCA_947588925.1. Classification (GTDB taxonomy): domain Bacteria; phylum Bacillota_I; class Bacilli_A; order RF39; family UBA660; genus UMGS1613. The sequence continues at coordinate 10,271 of CANQAT010000032.1, forward strand.
AAAGTTTATACTTGCCTGTTATTGCAAAAGGAACTATTTTAGTATTAGTATCATAAGCCATTTTTACTGCTCCTATTTTAAATGGAAGTAATTCATTTGTTTTACTGAATGTTCCTTCAGGAAATATTCCTATTACTTTTTCATTTTCTAAATACATTTTAGCAGTTTTCAATGCGTCTGGATTTTTCTTACTTCTATCAACTGGTATTAATCCTAAATTAGAAAATATAACTTTTTTAAATCCTTTAAATAACTCTACTTTAGCAAGAAAATGTATACATCTTTTAGTTGAGGACATAAGAAGTATGCAGTCAAAATTATTAGTATGATTACCCGCTAAAATAATTCTGCCTTCTTTAGGAATATTCTCACTACCTATTATTTTAGGCTTATATAGGTTTAAAAATAGAAACTTTAATATAGGTCTAACTATTTTATAAAACATAGATTCTCTAACTTTATTATCCATAATACTCACATTATAATTATATCAAATTTAGAGTATAATAATCAATATTAATTTAGAAAAAAAGAAACAGTCAAACCGTTTCTTTAAATAAAAACCCTTTAAGGGTTTAAAAACATAATGGCGGAGCAGGCGAGATTTGAACTCGCGCGACAGTTTCCCGTCCTACACCCTTAGCAGGGGCGCCTCTTCGGCCTCTTGAGTACTACTCCACAGCCACATATAGATTATAGCATATTTTTTTTATCGTTTCAACATTTATTATCAATTTTTTGTATCAAATTTATATATTGCATATAAATATATTGGTTGAAGATGAATTATATGTAATATTAAGCAACCATTTTATTTCTTAATTTTTCTAGTACTTTTTGTTCTTTTCTTGATACTTGTACCTGAGATATACCTATTATTTTTGATGTTTCGCTTTGAGTATAATCTTTAAAATATCTATTATTTATTATTTCTTTTTCTTCGTTATTTAAGTTATTTAAACTTTCTTTAAGTAATAATAGCTCATCTATATTATTTGTTTCTCCTATAACATCTTGAAGAGTCAAATCTCTACCCTCATCATTTATAGGTTCATCTATACTTTTTATTTTATTTGTACTAAGTATTGCGTCAGATACCATATATTCCGGTATTTCTAGGAAGTCTGCTATTTCTTTTATACTAGGCTCTTTCATTAGTTTTTGAGATAATAGTATATATGCTTTTTCTATTTTTAGATTTAATTTAGATACTTCTCTATTTATCTTTATACCTTTATCAGTTCTAACTAGTTTTTTCATTTCACCTAGTATATATGTAAATGCATATGTAGTAAACTTACAGTTCATATTAGGGTTATATTTTTTATATGCTTCTATCATTCCAAGTCTGCCTGCTTGATATAAGTCATCTTTATATGGATAATTCTTAAAAAAATTAGCAACATAATAAATAAGATTTTGATTTTCTAATATAATATCTTCCATATATCACCTTAAGTTTAGTATGTTCATAGCGCTCAATTCATCTGTTGTCTCATAAACATAATTTATTAGTCTACTTTTCTTTAATCTCTTTCTAATATTATCATTATTACCACACATAAAACTTCTACCATCGTTGTTTTTACATAGTTCATAATTATAAAATATAGTGTTTATTCCTTTTATATCTATAGATTTTAAATTTGTGAAGTTAAATACAATATTCCTAATTCCATTATCTTTTACAAGTTGTGTAACTCTTTTATTCATCTTATTTATCGTATCTTTATTTAAACTTCCTTTAAGTCTTACAAATAATATACCCTTTCTATATTCTGTTCCTACAGTTAACATATATTCACCTTCCTATTTAATGTAGCACACTTTAATTTTTATTTATACAGATTCGACAAAACTAGAATTTATTTTATCCTCTACATATATTATTCTACAAAACTTTCCGATTTCCTTTTTTTTAAGAGAAATTTTTTTAAAAAACTAAAAAAAGATCAAAATTGATCCTTTTTTTCTAAATATTCATTAATTTCGTCTTGATTGTTTAGTCTAAATTCTCTTATAAAAGCACTTTTACAAGCTTCCATTTCTTCTTTTACATCATAAATTTTAGACAACAGTTTTTCGTTTTTATCTAATTCGTAGTCTTCTTTTAATCTATTAAGTTCTTTTTTTAGATTGTTAAACTTAATAAGTTCTAAAGACATACTTGGTGTTAAATTAAATTTAACTAACCCCCTATTTTCTTTTGTGTTTTGCATATAAACCTCCAATCCGATTTATATCCTCTTTCCTACAAATTAATTTTATTATATATGTTTAATTAAGTCAAGAAAAAAGTTATGAAATACATAACTTAAGCAACTTTTCTTAGTCCTTTTGCTTGAGAAGGTTTTCTTGAATTAATATCATAAATTGCTATATCGTTTCCTTCTAAAGTTTCTTTCGCAACCTCTTTTAATCCTTTTGTAGTTCTTGTTAAACTATAATTTGGATCTTTACCAGTATTCCCTGGTATGTTTGCTTCATAAGAACTAACCATATCTTCTAATTCTTCTTCACTATATTTTATACCATTTTGCTTTAATTTGTTTTGAAATATAGCAGAGCAAGATTCCTCTAAATTAGCAAATACATCATAATCAGATGTTCTATTTTTTGCTTCGTTCATTCCATTTAAAGCATTCCAAAAATCATTTCCTAATAATATCATATTAGTCCTACCTCCGCTTCTTGCATAGCCTTTATTATTGGCATTCCATCATTCATAAAATAGGAATTAAACATAGTATCTTTGCCAACGATATGACTTAAGAGGTTTGCAATCAATACTTCTTCCTCTAAATCAGAATCCCCTTCATTCCCAATTATATAATTAGCAAGTATTTCTGTATAGGCAAGATTTAAAGCCCTAAGCCTATCGTCGGAATTAAATCCAGTAAACGTATTTGTACTAGTAGACATCTCAAGGAGTGCTTTGGTAAGTAGATTATCTATATCATAATTGCCTTCTAAATCTTTAGAAAACAATATCTCATTTTTAAATACATCGTAATAATATGTACCTTTTTTTTCATATTTACCTATCTTTCCAAATTTAACAGTCTTTAATCTTTCGTTTAATCTTGATAGGTTTATTTCAGGTAATTTCTTATTAAAAACTATTATAAGTTCAAATAATTTATTTCTTAAATCATCAGTCAAATTAGGATTACTTTTTAAGCTCAATCTTATTTCTTCTAAAGAGACCATACTATCACCTTAATATTTATTATAGCATATTTTGAAAAAAAGAAAAGTACTTCTTTTCTTTTTTATCAAAATTATTTATTTAATTTTTCTAATATTGCCTTTAAGTTTTCTTTTTCTAAAGATAAATTTTTTCTTTCTTCTTCTACAATGTTTTGTGGGGCTTTATTAACATAGTTTTCATTTGAAAGTAATTTTTCTCTTCTTTCTATACTACTTTCTAATCTAACTCTTTCTTTTTCTAAAGCTTCTAATTCTTTCTTTTCATTAGAGCTTCCATCATAAAATAAGCTTACATTTTTATCTATGACTATTTCACTTAGATTTACTTTTTCTTTTATAAAATTAGTTTCATCTAGTTTTAACATATTTGATATTATATCTATATTATTAAGTTCAATATAGTATATATAATACTCTTTAATACTGTTTTCTAATTTAACTTTTCTAACCTTTGTAATTAAATCAAGAGTATAGTCTAAATCCACATCAAAATTAAACTTTTTATCGTAAATAGGATATGAACTAATCATTATAGAATCTTTTTCTTTTATTGGTAACATAGAATATATTTCCTCAGTTACAAAAGGCATGAATGGGTGTATTAACTTAAGTATATCTGTAAGTACTTTTAAAAGTACACTTTTTGTTGTATAGTTCATATTGTGCTTTGAAAGCTCTATATACCAATCACAGAAACTATCCCAGATAAATGAATAAAGTTCACTACCTACTACATTAAACTCGTACTTATCCATATGTTTTCTAACTTTTTTAATTAGATTATTTAATTTATTTAATATCCATTTATCAGATACGCTTAAATTATCTAAAGTATAATTATCAGTATTTAAATCTTCAATATTCATAAGCACAAATCTAGATGCATTCCAAAGTTTATTTATAAAATTCCAAGTACTTTTAACTTTCTCTTCATCGTATCTTAAATCCATACCGGGTGCGGTTGATGTTGCAAGGAAATATCTTAACGCATCACACCCATACTTATCTATAACCTCCATAGGATCCACACCATTACCAAGTGATTTACTCATCTTTCTTCCTTGTTTGTCACGTATAAGTCCGTGTATTAAACAATCTTTAAACGGTCTTTTATCAGTAAATTTTAATCCTTGAAAAGTCATTCTATTTACCCAAAATGGTATTATATCGTATCCTGTTACAAGTACGTCGTTTGGATAATATCTATTAAAATCTTCTGTATTATTTGGCCAACCTAAGGTTGCAAAAGGCCATAGTGCGCTTGAAAACCAAGTATCTAATACATCTTTATCTTGAACCCATCCATCACCTTCTGGTGGATTTACACCAACGTATACTTCATCACCCTTATACCAAGCAGGAATTTGGTGTCCCCACCAAAGTTGTCTTGATATACACCAGTCATAAGTTATCTCCATCCAGTGATTCATAACTTTTTCAAATCTAGTAGGCACAAAGTTTACTTTAGTATCTTTATTCTTTTGATTTTCTAAAACTCTATCCGCTAAAGGTCTCATTTTAACAAACCACTGTTTAGATAAATATGGCTCAACTACAGCGTCAGTTCTTTCACTGTGACCAACACTATGTGTCATTTTCTCTATTTTAATTAATATTTCAGATTCTTTTAAATCACTAACTAGTTTTTCTCTACACGCTTCTCTAGAAAGACCACAGTATTTACCTGCATTTTCATTCATAGTAGCGTCTTCATTCATAACTACGATACGCTCTAGGTTATGTCTATTTCCAACCTCAAAGTCATTTGGATCGTGTGCAGGAGTTATTTTAACAACACCCGTACCAAACTCCATATCAGCGTGTTCATCACCTACTATAGGTATTAATTTGTTAACTATTGGAAGATAAACATTTTTACCTATTAAATGTTTATAGCGCTTGTCTTTTGGATTTACTGCAACTGCAGTATCCCCAAATAAAGTCTCAGGACGAGTTGTTGCAACCTCTAGGTATTCATCAGTATTTTCTATAAAGTATTTTAAGTGATAAAAGGCACCTTCATCATCTTTATATATAACCTCTTCGTTAGATAGAGCAGTCTTAGCAACTGGGTCCCAGTTTATTATACGCTCTCCTCTATATATAAGTCCTTCATTATATAATCTTACAAATACTTCTTTTACTGCTTTAGTTAAATTAGGATCTAGTGTGAATGCTTCTTTTTTATAATCTAGAGCAAGTCCGAGTTTTGCCCACTGATTTCTTATATTTTCTGAATATTCTTTAGTCCACTTCCAACACTCATCTAAAAACTTTTCTCTTCCAAGTTCATATTTATCTATACCACTCTTTTTAAGTTTCGCAACTACTTTAGCCTCAGTTGCAATAGCAGCGTGGTCCATACCGGGCAACCACAAGGTGTCAAAACCATCCATCTTTTTATACCTAATTATTATATCTTGAAGCGTTGTATCCCAAGCATGGCCTAGGTGAAGCTTACCAGTTACATTTGGTGGTGGGATTACTATTGCGTATGGCTTTTTACTCAAATCTCCTGATTCAAAATATCCACTTTCTTTCCAATATTCATACTTTTTATCTTCTACACTTTTATGATCATATTTTTTATCTAACATAAACTCATCTTCTTCCTAACATTTTTTTCTTTTGCATATTTTCTATTTCTTCATCAAGATAATTATAACAATTATCAAAAACACTCATTAACTCCTCTAAAGTAAACATCTTAAACTCTTCTATTTTATCAACACGCTTGTTTATTATGGAATTTATTTTTTCTATTATGAGTATTATATCGTATAAGGACAACTCATAATTTAAATTTTCTATATAATTTAATGTATAATTTGTAAGTGAGATAGCCTCACCTACCATTTTACTCTGAACCAAATAATCCGCGAATTTATAAAAATCTGCTTGCTTTAATTTCCATGGAACTACACCTTTTAATATACTACCATCGTTTAGTATAGCAACGCTTTCGCTTTCAACGTGATTTTCTTTAGTATATTTATTAAAATAATTGTCAGTCATAATATGTATTAATGAACCAAATATTAAAGGATTATTTAGTTTACTACCATATACTTCCATAAACTTATTTACATCGTTTTTTGGTGGTTTATTTTCTCCTTCAAAATTATAATGCGTTTCAGAATGCTTTATCACGTTGGATATGCCACTAACAATATAACCATTAGTCGCATCAGGCAAGACATTTCCTATTATAAAGTCACTTCCTAATTTTAACTTTTTATTTAATTTATTTGCTATAGCAATATGAACTCCCCACGATGGCATAATATCATCTCCTATAAAATAAATCCCTCAAATCCTTTAAGGACGTGAGGGAGACGTGGTACCACCTTAATTCGTGCATTGCGCACCTTAAAAATATAACGGTTTAACCGGAACATTCTATTTACTTAAATATTCACTCACTTGCTACCTTCATCTATTTTAATTAAGAAAAGCTCTCAGCAAATACTTTTCATCTCTTATAATCTTAATAGATTACTCCTCAAGTTCAAAGATTTACACAAATAATTATATATTATTATTAAAAATATTGCAATAGTTATATAAAAGCTTTATGATTAATTTATGATAATGTCTTAAGTGTTAACTTTTGAAAATGTCTCAAAAGTAATATATAATATGTCACTT
>CANQAT010000033.1 GCA_947588925.1 uncultured Bacilli bacterium
ATACTTAACAATGAACTAGTAGGTAGACCCTACAAAGATAGAGATGTAAGAGTAGATTTAGTAGTTGAACTAGAAGACTGTACAAAAATAAATGTAGAAGTAAATACAGATGTAACGCAAACCTTAATAGAAAGAAATGTATATTATCTATGTAGAAATATGAGTATGGATTTAGCCCCTAAAAAGATATTAGGAAAGATAAATAGACATATACAAATAAACTTAGATTATAGTGGAAAACATGAAAAGGCAATAGAAAGATATGCATTATACGAAGAAGAGACACATAAAAGACTAACAGATATGATAGAAATAATAAGAATAGATATTCCATATTTCAAAGAAGCATGTTATAATAAAGATGTAGACAAGCTAGATAGTAAGACAAAATTTTTAGGACTATTTGGAGCGGAAAGCAAAGAAGAAGTAAAAAAGTTATGTAACGGAGATAAGATTATGGAAGATATAGAAAAAAGAATAGATAAGTATAATGATGATGAAGATGTAATAGGTTTGTACCACTATAAATTTGTAGAAGAAGAAGTAAAACAAGAACAACTAGAAGAAGCAACAAAAAATGGATTTTCTAAGGGCGTTACCAAAGGTATTTCTCAAGGAATTGAGCAAGAAAAACTATCAACAGCGAAAAATCTACTAAAGAAAAACATGGATATAAAGTTCATATCAGAAGTAACTGGTTTAAGTGAAAAAGAAATAGAAAAACTAAAGGAAAGTTAAAATATTTTCCTTTTAATTTATATAAAAATATGCTAAAAGAAAATATCGATATAAGTATCATTTCAAAAGTAACAGGTTTAAACCGAAAAGAAATAGAAAAGTTAAAATAAGGAAGAAATTCCTTTTTAATCTTTATGTCTAACTAGGTGAATTCTAAAAGTAAATACAATCGATATAATAAAAATTGCATTTACTATGAGAATTAACACTTCAAAAAAACATAAAAAAATATATTGTTAATTTTTGTAAAAAATTGTATAATTAATTAGGAAAGTGGTGTATATGGAAGAGAGTAAAAGAACGTTTTATTTTTTGAAATTATTTTTAATAACTTTGATAAGTTTATTATTTATAGAATTAACTTTCAAGGTTATTGCATTTAAAAACTTATTTGGCTTAGAACTTATTAGAATATTTATATTTTCTATTAGTGCGAGTTTGATAGTTGCATTTATATCTAGTTTATTTAAAAGAAGATTAAGCAAAGTATTAGTATCTATATTTATATTCTTTACTGGATTTTATGCATTACTACAACTTACATTTAACAATTTACTTGGCAATTATATGTCTTTAAATGCTAGTAGTGGTGGGGGTCTTGCAAGGGTAGTATCTCAAATACCTGAGTTTATTAAGTCTATAAGATTTGAATACTTAATAGTATTTATACCATTTATAGTAGTGCTTATTTTATTTATAAAGTGCAAATCATTGCTTATTTATGAAAAGCCTAAAACTCTACCAACTATAATGATTATAATTTTTATTGTAGCAAGTGAATTATTAGGCGTATTATCTGTTAATTTAAGCATACTTGAAGATAAGAATCAGATCAAATCTAATAAAGAGTTATATAAAGCACCAACACTTCTTAGTCTATCTTTAAAGCAGTTTGGAACACTCAAATTTTTTGAAAGAGATGTACTTTACATGCTTTTCCCAAGTGATGACTATTCACTTGAAATAGATAAACCAACAGCTGATGAACCTGAGGATATCGATTATAAAAGAGAAATAGATGATACAGAATTTAGAGAGTTATTAAATACTGAGACTAATAGTACGATTAAGCAGTTGCACGAATATTTCTTAAACAAACCTATAACTCCTAAAAATGAGTATACAGGATATTTTAAAGATAAAAATTTGGTACTTATAATGGTTGAAGCCTTTGATTTAATAGCAATTAACGAGGAATTAACCCCAACATTATACATGATGACAAAAGAAGGCTGGTATTTTGATAACTACTATACTCCAAGATATAGCTGTACAACAGGAGAAAGTGAATATATAGCAGAGACCTCAATAATACCATCATCAACAGTTTGTACGCCAAATACTTACTTAAAGAATAACTATACTACAAGCATATTTAATCTATTTAACAATAGTGGATATTTTACATCTTCATATCACAGTTGGACTGATGAATTTTATAATAGATCTGTATTACATGTAAATATGGGATCAAATCTTTATATGGATTTTAATGATCTTGATATGACTATGCCATATGGATGGCCTCTTGATACAGAGATGTTTAATAATTCCTATAAGTATTATGCGGATAAAGATAAATTCTTTACATTCTATATAACATCAAGTACACATTTCCCATATGATTATGATACAACAGTAACAAGGAAACACTGGGATAAGGTAAAAAATACTGATTATCCAGATGTAGTTAAAAGATATCTTGCAAAAGCTATAGAACTTGATGAAAGTGTAAAACTTCTTATGGATAAATTAGAGGAAGATGGCATTTTAGATGATACAGTAATAGTTATGTTTGGGGATCACCACCCACTTAAAATGAGTTTGAAGTATTTAGATGAATATTCATCTATAGATAGATATGAAGATTTCAATATGGATAGATTGCCATTTATGATTTATAATAGTGCGACTGAAGGCAAGGTAATTGAAAAGACTTCTAGTACGTTTGATATACTTCCAACACTTGCAAATTTATTCGACTTAAATTATGATCCTAGATACTATACAGGAGTGGATGTATTTTCAGATGATGAGACTGTTGTAATATTTACAAATGGTAGCTGGATAACTGATAAGGCTTTATATGACTCAACTACAAATACTTATAAAGCACTAATTGGTGAATTGGATCAGGATTACATAGCAAAAGTTAACAAAAAAGTTAATGATAATTTCTATGTATCAGATAAAATTTTAACACTCGATTATTTCAAATATAGATTTAAAACACAGTAGCGTGCTTTAAATCTTTTAAATTTAGTCATAAAACTTGACAAAATTGAATATTAATGTTAGTATATATATCACTTAATGCAAGGGGGAAATAAATATGTACGAAGAAAGAAAAGAAAAATTTTCATTTAAAAGTTTCTTTTTAACACTTTTATTAGTTTTATTATTTATATTTTTATTGTTATGGATATTTCCAACTAGATGGGATGTAAACAAATTACAAAGTACACTCGATTTGGAGAGATTATCAACTATTTACGATGAAATATTTTCAAACAATGTAGGCAGAATGAAAGACGCCGCAATAGGTTATTTTACAAATGAAAGAATGCCAAGCAAAGTTGGAGAGTCAAAGAAATTAACCTTAAACGAGATGTATCAGTTGCACTTAATCCTAGAACTTAAAGATAAAGATGGCAAGGCATGTGATGGAGAAAAGTCATATGTAGAAATGACTAAATATGATGAAGAATATAGATTAAAAGTTAATTTAAGTTGTGGAGAACAAGAGGATTATATTATAGTATATTTGGGATGTTACGATTATTGCGATGGTTTGTGTGAAAAAAGAGCAGATGATAAAACAACTCCAAGCAAACCAAGCGATAATAAACCAAGTGACAATAAACCAAGCGATGATAAGCCAAGTGATAATAAACCAGTTGATAATAAGAAATACATGTATGAATACAAATTAGATGGTAAGGATACAACTACTTGTACGGAATGGTCAGACTGGCAAAAAGATTCTGTTAAACAATCTGATTTAGTTAAGGTTGAAACAAAGACTGAAAGTGAAATTACAGGTTATGATACTATTAAAGTACCTGTTACTAAGACTGTAAAAGAAAAAAGATTAGTAAGTGAAAAATATATTAAAGATTATATCACTGAAGTTGTATTAGTAGGTACTAAGGAAGTAAAGGTTGGAAAAACAAAACAAACAGTTAAAGAAAAAGTTATCGTTGATTATATTGAGGTTGCAACTGGCGAAGTAGGAGAGGGTACAACAGTTCCAAAAGATACTGATGATGTTCATTATAAAAATATAGTCCCACATACAAGAAAAGCTTGTTCATATTGTGAAGATGAAACATACTACACATGGGATGTATATAAAGTTGAACCTGTATACGATATAGTTGATGTTACTAACTATGTTGATGTATATAAGACAATAAACGTATATGAAACAAGAGAAGTTCCTGTATATGGTGTTAGAGAAGTAGAAAAAGAAGTAGAAGTTACTAAGACTGAATATGAAGAAAAAAAGGTTCCAAAATATGGAAATGTAACTTATTATAGATATAAAGAATGTGAAATCAAAAAGGGCACACCAGATTACAAATGGAGCGAAAGTAATAAAGATTCAAGTTTGTTGTCTAAAGGATACAAATTGACTGGAAATGTAAAACAAGTATAAAAAAAGTGTTTAATGCACTTTTTTTACTGTTAATTTGTTTGACAAAGTTTATTTGTTGTGTTAAGATAGATATGTATACTAAAGGAATATAGGAGGTGGACTATGAAAGAGGCATACGTATTTGATTATACTAATGAAAATGAGTTTAGAAAGTTGGAAAGATCAATAAAGAAGTATAATATGCTAGCTTATAAAAAATTATATTTTGAATATTATCCATCTTTAAAAGAAGGAAATTTTTTAGGAAAACTTATTTCTACTAATCAAGCAAATCAGACTTCTAATTATGAGCTTAAGTTGCCTACTGACGCTATGTTTTCTAAAGTTCACGGAGATATTAAACTATATTACACTGTATATAATAAAGAGAAAATTGTAATGTTTGATAAATTTGAACCTAAGGATATATTGAGCGAGGGGCATGCTTCAGAACTCGTTACTTATAAGGGAGTAATGGTATCAAAACAACATGCAGAAAAAGATATGTTCAAAATTAATTTATTAAACATGATTCAAAAGTAGGGTATATAAAAGTGGCTGAGTGGAAATTAATAATTTCTACTCAGCTTTTTCAAAACAAAAAAGGGACCTGAAAAAATCAATCCCTTAATTTCAAAACAGCTCACTTTTAGATAATTTGAAAATCTGAATTTAGATCATTATCTTTTATTATTACGACATCAAATAATTTTTCTATATAGTCTTTACTTATTTGAAATACTAAATTTTTATTTCGTTGTCTTCCTGCTTCAGGTCCACTTCTAGTTACTCTTCCAACGATATTTACTAATATAATTCCTTTTTTTAACAGTTCTATAAATTTATCAAATGATTTTAATTTATAGATAATCATCTTGTAATATCTAAAGTATGGATTGTTATCAATTGTCTTTTTACTTGCCCAAACTATAGCAAGATTAGAAAGTTTAAGCTCTAATTTGGTTTTAAGCGTATCAAATGATATATATACTTCATCTTCTATTAGAGAATTATCTTTATCATAAACTGAAAGATATAACTTTTTTTCTTTTTCGTTAATGTTTAATTTAAAGTAGTATTTACTATTTACAAGCGTTTTGCTTTTACAATTAATATTTGCATTTAGTAATTTCCTATCTCTATAAATTACATCGCTTTTTCCATAAGTATTAACAATTCTATTCATTTCATAAAGAGATGGACCGTCAAAACTTTGTGAAAATAATGTTATAGGAAATCGGCTAAATCTTTGTGTGCATTTGATTTCTATACCAAAGAAGTCAGGGAAAAACATACTGTCTGCGCTTTTATTTAAAAGGGCTTCAAATGTTAAACCAGCGCTATTTGTAAGATTATTAATTCCTTTTATCCATTGCTTGCTAGAAATACTTTTAAATTTGCTTATTAAATCATCATAACTTTCTTTCATAATAGATTTTGCTTAATCAATCGGAATAGTTTTTGTAGTTTGTTTAGTTACGGGTGGTCATAGGGGAGCCCTTTGATCCACCATATCAGTAATAAAGGGCATTAAGAGTAAAAAAAAGGAGCTTCCTTTTAAACTCTTAATGGTGCGAGTGAAGGGACTTGAACCCCCATGGATTGCTCCGCTAGATCCTAAGTCTAGTGCGTCTGCCAATTTCGCCACACTCGCACATAAAAATGGTGGATCTTATAGGACTCGAACCTATGACCGCCCGGTTATGAGCCGGATGCTCTAACCAACTGAGCTAAAGATCCATCAGACTTATTTAATATATCATAATTTTTCGTAAGTTGCAATACTTTTTTTAAAATTTTTAGAGCATCCGGTGAAAAAACTATAATATATAGCAAAAATAGTAAACTATTTTAATATAATATATGGTATGAACACTATTAAAATACCATAAATAAATTGACAAAAATAAAATAGTGTGCTAATATATTAATCACCTAAGGGGGTAAATATTATGTCAAAATTAGAAATTTATAAAAAGAGTATAGCTTTATTAATGTCTGGGTTTATACTTTCAGGAAGTTTAGTTGGTTGTAAATCAAATAAGAAAGGCGCTTTAGATACAGAAACATCAACTTCAACATCTTCTTCTGAAACAACAGAGCCTGCGCCTGTAGATGAATATGCAGAAATAAAAGATATATATGAAAGAACTTTTAATAAGGTTAAAGAAATACAACCTGATGTAAACGATGAAGTATCAAAGAATACTACGTTAATACTTTTATTAGATTTATTTACGCAAAAAGATGAATTTGGAAAAATTAATTCAGATTTAATCTCACAATTTAAATCTAGATTAGATGTAGATAATATGATTTCAGATTTTAATGCATATTTAGATTTATTGCAAAAAAAATCAATCAATGAAAATGATGTAAAAAGAGTAAGCTATGTATTGCCACACGAATTATCTCGCGATCAATTGATATTATCTAATATAGAAGATATAGTTGAAAATATTAAGAATTACTCAAATGAAAAAAATAAAAATGGCGTTTTGACAGAATTTAATAAAATATACACTTTAATAGTAGAGGAAAAACCACTTAAAGTAGATAACATCTCTTTTGAAATAAGAGAATTATCATTCCCAGCTAGAGCTGTTGCAAACAATTTAGCTGAGGTTGCAGCGTACTATTCAAGATCTTATATTTCAAAATCAAAATATAATAAAATAGATGAAAGAGCAAACGACCAAAACAATAAAGCATATACAAAACAAAGCCTTGAGATACTTGCAAATCAAATGAATGAAGTATCTGAGACTGATGTAGTTAGCTTATTTAATAATAAGTACGAAAGTGTAAAAAAATTATTATCTGGAAAAGTTAACTTAAGTGATGAAACAATTAAAAACTTAGTAAATTATATGAATATAGAATACTTAGATTCAGATAAAGTTTCAACTAAAGACATGAATCAAATAATTAAAGAATACGATGAAGAAAAAGTTAATGATGTACTTCGCGCAATAGACGCAATTAATGAGTATAATTTAAGAGGTAATAGTCTAATTGTATATTCATCATTCTTGGTAGATAATTACAAGAATACTGATACAGGAAAAATAGATAGTATAACATTAGACTTTATACAATCAAATACAATAAGATTAGTAGGTACTACAAATTCAAATACAACTTATGATGAACTTAGTGCCAATCCTTACTTTGTAAATGTAAAAAAATTCTTTAAAGGTGACGATTTTTCACATGTAAAAGGTGGAGAGGCTACCAATATAATACATGCAGAAATAAGCGATGGGGTTAAATTAATTGGTAATGAGACAGTATTATATACTTTAAATAAATTGCCTAAAGTAAAGAATATGGATAATTATTTAAAAATATCTAATTCTAATTTAGCTGAATCACTACAATATTTACAAAATACAATTACAGGTGAGTGCAAAAGAGTGGATGGCTCTTCATATACATTAACAAAATAAAGTGTTTAATACACTTTTTTGTTATTTCTTAGTTTAATGTGATATAATTAATTAGGTGATGAAAATTGAAAATTTATAATACTTTAACAAGAAAAGAAGAAGAGTTTATACCAAACGATAAAGAAATTGTTACTATGTATACTTGTGGTCCTACTGTGTACCACTATGCTCATATAGGTAACCTTAGAACATACATAATGGAAGATATACTAGAAAAAACATTTGAATATATAGGTTATAAAGTAAATCGAGTTATGAATATTACAGATGTAGGACATCTTACTAGTGACGCAGATACAGGCGATGATAAGATGGTTAAGGGTGCCAAGAGGGAGCGAAAATCAGTTTTAGAGATTGCTGATTTTTATACTGAAGCATTTAAAAAAGATTGTGATAAATTAAATATAAAGTGGCCTAGCAAAGTTGTTAAAGCAACAAGTGAGATAGATGAGTATATTAAATTTATTAAGAAGTTAGAAGAGAAAGGATATGCATACTTTTCAAACGGAAATGTATACTTCGATACATCTAAACTAGATAATTACTATGTACTTACAAATCATACAGAGGACTCTTTAAAAGAGGCAGTAAGAAGTGATGTAGAATTAGATACTAATAAAAAAAATAAAACAGACTTTGTATTATGGTTTACAAAATCTAAGTTTGATAGTCAGGAATTAAAATGGGATTCTCCTTGGGGATTAGGCTATCCCGGATGGCATATAGAGTGTTCTTTAATCTCTCTTAAATACCTTGGAGAACACTTGGACATACACTGTGGTGGGGTAGATAATATATTCCCACATCATACAAATGAAATAGCTCAAACAGAAAGTTTAATCGGACATAAATGGTGCAACTTTTGGTTCCACTCAGAACACTTAAACGATTCAACTGGAAAAATGAGTAAATCTAAAGGAGATTTCTTAACGGTTTCGCTCCTAGAGAGTAAAGGATATAATCCTCTTTCATATAGATTATTTGTTTTGCAGTCCCACTATCGTAAACAGTTAGTATTTACATATCCTTCACTCGATAGTGCGCAAACTACATATAATAAATTAATAAGTAAAGTAAAAAGTATTACTGAAGATAATTCTAAATTGGATTTAGAGAGTGCTAAAAAATATCAAGCAAGATTTAAAAGTGAACTCGAAAATGACCTTAATACTTCAAATGCTTTAACTGTTTTATACGATGTTTTAAAAAGTGATTTAAATAATGCTACTAAATTATACTTAATTAGCGATTTTGATAAAGTACTCGGTTTAGGCTTATTAAAGAAAGATGAAGTAGATAAAGAATTATTAGATTATATTAACTCAAAAATAGAGGAAAGGCTTATAGCAAAAAACAATAAAGAATATGATAAAGCTGATAACATTAGAAAAGAGTTAGAAGAAAAAGGTATTATATTAAAAGATACAAGGGAAGGGACTACATTTGAAATAATGTAGTTCTTTAATACTTTATATGATATAATGTTTATAGGTGGATATATGAACGGAGTACTTATAATAGATAAACCAAAGGGCATTACAAGTCGTGATGTAGTAGATATTGTAGTTAAAAAATTTAATACAAAGAAAGTAGGGCATACAGGCACACTCGACCCTATAGCTACTGGGGTACTTGTTGTATGCGTTGGTAGTGCGACTAAACTTGTAGAAAGATTAACATCTAGTGATAAAGAGTATGTAGCAAGCGTTTGTCTTGGCGTTTTAACTGATACACTAGATATTACAGGGAATGTACTTAAAACCCTAGATGTTATAAGGACAAAAGAAGAGATAGTATCTACCTTAAATAGCTTTAAAGGAAAATATATAGAGGAAGTACCTATATATTCTGCAGTTAAAGTAAATGGCAAAAAGTTATATGAATACGCAAGAAACAATGAGGATGTAACTTTGCCAAAAAGAGAGGTTGAGATTAAAGATATAAAACTTGTAGGAGATATAGAATATAAAGATAATAAGACATTATTTAACTTTAAATGTGTCGTATCTAAAGGAACATATATTAGAAGTTTAATTAATGACATAGCTCTTAGATTAAATACAATAGGTACTATGACTGATTTAAGAAGAACAAGGCAGGGAAGTTTTAAAATAGATAATGCGATTAATATAGCTTCTATAGCTTCAAATGATTTAATAAATATAATAGATGTATTAGATGTAAAAAAAGAAAATATAACTTTAGATATAGAAAAAAAGATATATAACGGCGCTATAATAAATAATATTTATAGTAGTGATGAAATACTTTTTGTAAGTAATAATGAGGCTATTGCCTTATATCAAAAGTATGATAAAGATAATAAAAAATTGAAACCATTAATAATGTTTAAAGGAGGTAAAAAATGACATTAGTTATTATGGCTGCAGGAATGGGCAGTAGGTTTGGAGGTTTAAAGCAAATAGAACCGGTAGGTCCTAACGGGGAATTTATAATAGACTATTCTATTTATGACGCTATTCGTGCTGGATTTAAAAAGGTAGTATTCATTATAAAAGAAGAAAATTACGAGATATTTAAAGAGACTATAGGAAGGCGTATAGAAGATAAAATAGATGTAGAGTACGTATTTCAGGACATAAACAATGTACCAGATGGTATTGAAATTCCTAAAGATAGAGTAAAACCACTTGGAACAGGACATGCAATATTAAGTTGTAAGGGTGTTGTTAAAGAACCATTCTTAGTTATTAATTCAGATGATTTTTACGGATTAGACGCCTTTTTAAAGGCTGCAAATTTCTTAAAAGAAGATACTAGTGAGTATGCTATGATAGGGTATTTAATAGGCAATACTCTAACAGAAAATGGTTCGGTTAAAAGAGGATATTCTAAGTCTTCTAACGGTTACTTAACTGATATAATTGAATCTAGTGTATATAGGGAAGATAATAAGATTAAAGTAGAACCACTTGATGGTAGAGATGCTTTTTATGCTAAAGATAGCGATTTAGTAGCTATGAATATGTTTTGCTTTAAAGAGGATATGATAGATTATTTAGATAAGCATTTTATAGATTTTTTAAATAAAAATAAAGATAATTTATCTACTTGTGAATATTTACTTCCAGAAGTACTCTTTGAAAAGATGAAAGATGATGGTACAAAAGTTAAAGTTATAAATACTACAGCTGTATGGAAGGGTGTAACCTACAAAGAAGATAAAAAAGAACTTGTAGACTATATAAATAATTTAATTGAAAAAGGGGACTACCCAAGTAATTTATACAAATAAAAATACGAGGTTTACTCGTATTTTATATTTTTCTATATAATCCTATAGCCTTGCCAAGAATAAATACATTATTAAATATAAAAGGTTCCATGCTATCATTTTCAGGCTGTAATCTTATATGTCCATTTTCTTTATAGAATGTTTTTAAAGTAACTTCATTTTCTTCAGTCATAGCAACTACAATTTCACCATTTCTAGCATTGCTTCTTCTTTCAACAATAACGATATCTCCATCTAGTATTCCTGCATTTATCATGCTTTCCCCACTCACTTTAAGTGTAAATACCTCTTTATTTTTAGGTATTAAATATGTTGGAAGTGAAAAATACTCATTAGGATTTTCTATAGCCTCAATTGGATTTCCTGCAGTTATTTTTCCAAGTAGTGGGACCTCAGTTACTTCTTCGTTTTGTGGCAAATACTCATTTTTAACCATAAGTTCTATAGTTCTATTTTTGTTTCCACCCTTTTTTATGTATCCTTTTTTTGCTAAAGAATTAAGATGTGCTTGTATTGTTGCTGGTGATGATAACCCTAAAGCCTCTGTAATTTCTCTTACAGTAGGAGGGTACCCGTGTGAAACCATATACTTCTTGATATATCTTAATGAATCTTCTTGTCTTTTAGTAAGTTTTTCCATATCTTACCTCCTTGCAATTTAATTCTATCATACTTCTTTACATTTGTCAAACATTTGTTCAAAAAAATTAAAAAAAGTATTGACACGAATATTTGTTCGTGGTACAATGATTTCAGAAAGAAGGTAATAGTATGGAATTAGTTAAAAGCAAAGGAATGATTATTTTTTTAGTAGTAGTCCTTGGGATTACTATAATTAGTTCAATCAATACTAAAAAGTATGATGAGAAGAACAAAAAAATAGAGGAAAGTTATATCTCTATGAATATAAAATAACATCCTAGGCTATTAGGATGTTTTTAAATTCCTTTTTACGTAGTATAAATCAAAAAGTGTTACAAAGACTATATTAATACTTGTTGCTATAATTAAGCTCCATAGACCTATTTTTAAATATGAAAATATAAATAGACTAACGGTTCTTAAAAACATGCCAATAAGCGTTCCGAGCATCGATAATCTTGCCTTATTCATAGCCTGTAAAGTACTAGAAATTGGAGCTTGTATATAATGTAGTAGGCAAATAGGCGCAATTACTTTAATGTAATTTATACCTTTATTAGTTTTAAATAATAATTTTAAAAATACATTAGGACACACCTCGAATATAATAGTTGCTGGAATTCCTATCAAAAGTGAAAAAAATATTGCTTGTTTAAGTTTTTTAGATATATAACTATATCTTTTTTTTGTGTAATTATTTGATACTATTGGTATTAAAGCCTGAGATATAGCAGATGTAAAAAATGATGGAAGTAGTACCAGTTGCATAACATACCCATTTATAATTCCATACTCTTCGACTATAAAATTATTAGAATATCCTATCTTTAACAAGACATAAGTTATTATAATAGGCTCTAGGAAATATCCTATAGAACCTATAAGTCTACTTCCAGTAGTTGGAAGGGCAATTTTAAAAAGAGCCTTAGTACTACTTTTATTTGGCTTTAATTCATCTTTTGAACATTTAAAATTAGGTATTAAAAATAAAAATATGATTATGCTTGATAACTCAGAGAATATACTAGATATAAATACAAATGCAACAGCGTATTCAACCCCTTTAGTTATAAAGATTGGTATACCTATTATAATTAATATTAGTTTAACTATATCTTCTATTATATTTGTTATAACGTGAGGATACATTCTTCCCTTAGCAAAGAAGTAACTTCTAAGACAATTAGATACAGTTATAAATGGAAGTACAAAGCCAATAGATAGTAAACCAAATCTACAGCTTGAGTTATTAAGTAAATTATTAGATATGAAGTTGCACGATATTATCAAAAATATCATAATAATAAAATCTATAGATAAAGAAATTAGTATTGCAGTAGATATTAATTTTTTAGTATTAAATTTATCACTCGATATAAGTACATTAAGTGCGGTTGGAAGACCGAGTTGGGCTATGCTATTTAATAGTAAAAAAGTAGGCATAATCATAGAATAAAGTCCAATACCAGATGTACCTATTAATCTAGTTAATACAATTTTTATAATCATTCCCAAAAGTTTAGTAAAAAAACCACCAATTATAAGAATAAGGGTAGATTTAATAAATTTATTCTTCATAGTACAAGTCTATTCATTATACATATAAAAAGTACAAAAAGTATTCAAGTTTATATTTATCAGTAGAAAAAATCAAATTTTACTCTAAATTTCATAAATTTACTTTAAAAAAAATTAGATTTAATATATAATGTATATGTATCTAAAATTTCTGGAGGTATTATGGATATAGAGTTTAATAATGTTAAAGAATTATACGAAAGATTAAAACCTGCACTGAGTGCTAAAGTAACAGATTTAAAAAGAAAAGATTTAGATTACATAAAAGAAAATGATATTTGGAACTATTTAAAAGATACCAAATGGTCTAAAGCAAATGATCTACTTCTATATCAAATGGTAGATGATATCTTAAATTTGAATGAAGAAGAAATAGATGACTATGTAAAATCTGAAATAAGAAAAAAGGTAATAAAACCTAACTTAGAAAATATGAAATGGGATGATGAGTATGACAAAAAATAGAAAAAATAAAAAAACATTTTTAAGTACTAATATTTTACTTTTAGTATGTATGTTTACAGTAGCATTTTACGGTATTTATGAAGGTATTAGAAACTTAAGATTTGGACTAGATTTACAAGGTGGTTTTGAGGTTTTATATCATGTAGACAGTATAGATGGCTCTAAAGTTACTAGTGATATGGTAAATGGTACTTATAAAGTTATAGAAAAACGTATAAATACTTTAGGCGTTAGTGAACCAGAAATATCTATAGAAGGAAATAACATAAGAGTTACAATGGCAGGAATAGATACTATAGAAGAAGCAAGGAAAACTATTAGTACAACTGCTGCTTTAACTTTTAGAACACTAGATGGCGAATTACTTATGGATAGTAGTGTTTTAAATAGTGGTAAGGCAAGCGTAGGATATGACGCTAATAAAGGATATTTTATTTCTCTTAGTATTAAAGATAAAGAAAAATTCTTAGATGTAACGACTAAGGTTAGTAAAATGGCAGATAATCAGATTGTAATATGGTTAGACTATGAAGATTCTATGAAACTAGAAAATGTAGTAGGTTCATTTTATGGATATTACACAGATAGTGAGGACGGTAGTGATGATAAGCAGTTGCACTTATGTGGAGATTTAGCAAATTCTAACTGTTTATCAAATGCTGTTGTCCCACAAGGATTTTCAAGTGACGTAATAATACAAGGTAGTTTTTCAAGGGAAGAAGCGCAAGAATTAGTCGATTTAATTAATAGTGGTAGTATGCCAACTAAATTAACTGAAATTTCATCAAAGACTGTTTCTGCTTCATTTGGAGAAAATTCTTTAGATAAGACATTTGTTGCTGGAGTAGTCGGAATATCACTTATCGCATTATTTTTAATAGTATTATATAGATTAAGTGGTCTAATAGCTAGTGTTAGTATTTTAGCATATACCGCACTTACACTTGTAATATTCAACTTAGTAGGTGGTAGATTATCACTTCAAGGAATTGCTGCTCTTGTAATTGGTATTGGTATGGCAGTAGACTCAGCTGTTATAAGTTTTGCAAGAATTAAAGAAGAATTAAAAAGAAAAGTAAGTTTACAAACTGCTTATGATTTAGGTAGTAAAGAGTCATTTATGTCTATTTTAGATGCCAATTTAACCACACTAATAGCTGCTATAATATTATTTATATTTGGTGAAAGTAGTGTTAAAGGATTTGCAACAATGCTTATTATAAGTATTATAGTTACATTTATAGTAATGGTATATCTAAATAGATATATGTTAAAGCTATTTGTAAATTGTGAGAGGTTTGAAGGTCATACTAATTTATTTATAGGTTATAAAGATAAAAATAAAGAATCAAAGTTTGACTTTGTTAAACCTAGAAAAGTTATATTTACTGTAGTTTCTTTAATTATCTTAGTAGGTTTAATGTTTACATATAGTAAAGGGTTAAATCTTGGAATAGATTTTAAAGGTGGTTCTACTATAGAAATAAATTCTAATAATAAATTATCAGAGAAAGATATAGAAAATGATTTAATAGAACTAGAATATAAAATAGATAAAGTTGAAAAAATAGATGATACTAGAGTATATGTAACTATTGATGATGTGTTAGATAACGAAGAAACTAGTAAAGTTGAAAAATACTTCAATGATAAATATGAGGCTACTACAAGTGTTGGAGCTATATCAAATGAAGTAAAGAAAGATATAACAAAGAATGCTATAGAAGCTCTTATATTCGCTTGTATAGGTATGATTATTTATATAACAATAAGATTTAAGTTTAGTTATGGTATAAGTGCTATAATAGCTTTAATACATGATAGTTTAATGGTACTAATAATATTTAGTTTATTTAGACTTGAAGTAAATAGTATGTTTATAGCCGCAATACTTTCAATAATTGGATATTCTATTAATAATACGATTGTAATATTTGATAGAATAAGAGAGAATAAAACTAAACTTTATAAAGATAAGATTAAAAATGTAGATGAGTTAAAAGAAGTAGTAAATGTAAGTTTAAGACAAACTATAAAAAGATGTATGATTACAACCTTAACAACACTCTTCCCAGTACTTAGTTTAATATTCTTAGGCTCATATGAAATATTTAACTTTAACATAGCTTTACTTATCGGATTATTAGTTGGTACTTTCTCAAGTTTATTCATATCAGGTCAAATTTGGATTATGTTTGAAAAAAGACAGATAGGAAAAAATCCAAATAAACATTGGTATGATGATAACAAAAAAGAAAAAGAAGAATTACAAATAAAAGGTATTAACTGTTAAAATTAGGAGAGATCCTAATTTTTTTGTTTTAGACATATAACCTGTTAGAAAAGTGAAAATTTTGTGAAATTTTCACTTTTTTTAAACTTTTTGCGTAAAAAAAAAGGAAATTCGAAAGTTTTGTAGAATGATATATATAGAGGAGGTTAAAAATATGACGTTTAGTTTAGGATGAGTAGTTTGGTAGTAAAAGAATAAGAAGGAAAGAAAGGAGATATATGTTAGAAGAAGAAACAAAAAGATTTATACCATTAAAGTTTGACCTAATGTTTAAGA
>CANQAT010000034.1 GCA_947588925.1 uncultured Bacilli bacterium
ATAATTATAGTATTTTTGATTTCTTTGAGATATATAAGGATTATAAATTCCATCCCTCAAAAACTACAACATAGCGTAATTTATTATAAATTCTATATACCGTTCTAAGAGAAAAATTGGTTTTTTACTTACTTAATCTGCTGTTATATGTGGGTTATTTGCTAATATATTTAAAACTTTAATATCATCAAATTTTACACTGCCATTTTCACTGCCAATTACACTGACAAAAAAAAGAAGACTACTCTTCTTCATTTTTAACTACTTCTTTACCTTTATAAGTCCCGCATGATAAACATACTCTATGTGGTCTTACTTCTGCGCCACATTTTGGACATTTAGTTGTTGCGTTCGCACTTATTTTATAATGTGTTCTTCTTTTTCTACCTCTAGTATTACTAACTTTTCTAAATGGTACTGCCATTTATTTCACCTCACTATCATCTATCATATCCATAAGTTCACTAAGTGGACTATTTATCTTTTCCTCAGTTGTAAAAGACCATCCATCTCCAGATAAATTAATATCTTTTGCCTCTTCACTTACAACTCGTGTTGGAATTTCCATTAATATATTTTCCCATATTATTGGAAAAATATCAATAGTATTTTGAAAATTTGTTTGATTTTCTCCAATTTCATCTAGTAGTGTTTCCACCTCACCAGATATATCACAAGAAAATTTTACATCAACAGGTTTTAAGGTTACCGCACAAGGTAGTTGCATAACCCCCTCAACTGTACATCCTAACTCTATATTACCTAAACTATTCTTAAATAGTTCACCACTAATTTTAACATTATCTAATTTTAAAAGGTCTGTTCCCTTTAATTCATCAGGGCTAAATGAATATGTAATATCTATAGGTATACTACGTTCAATATTATTATTTAATCTTATTATATCAAACTTCACCTAATCACCTCTTTTTGACTATATAATTATATAGTTATTTTTAATAAAAATCAAGCATTTTTATTAAAAATGTGCTATAGTATTAATGGTGGTCGTATGAATATAGGTATAATTTGTGAATACAATCCGTTTCACTATGGACACTTATATCATTTAAATAAGATTAAAGAAATGTATCCAAACTCTAATATTATACTAGTACTTACAGGATGGATTTGTGAACGTGGTGAGTTAAGTTTAATAGATAAATTTAAGAAAACTGAAATTGCTTTAAATTACGGAGTTAATCTCGTTGTAGAGCTTCCATATAAATTTATTCAAAGTGCGGATTATTTTGCTAAAGGAGCTATAGAAATATTAAATAGCTTAAAATGCGATACAATAGTATTTGGTAGTGAGTCTAACGATATTGAAACACTTATTAAATTAGCTAAAATAAGCCTTAACGATAAAAACTATGATACTTTAGTAAAACAATATACTCTTGAAGGATTAAACTATCCAACAAGCCTATCTAAAGCTTTAAAAGATATATCTGGAATTACTATAAATAAACCAAACGACTTACTCGGTCTTAGTTATATAAAAGAAATTATCAAAAATAATTACGATATAACCCCTGTTACCATTAAAAGAGGAACAGACTATAACTCTTTAAAAATAGAAGGAAAAATTACTAGCGCAACCAGTATTAGAGAACTTTTAAAAAAGAAAAAGAGTATTAAAAAATTTGTACCAAAATACTCTTTCAATAAACTTAAAGATGTTATATTTTTAGATGATTATTTTCCTTATTTAAAATATAAAATAATAAGTACTAAAGATCTTACCATTTTTAAAGAAGTAGATATCGATATTCAAAATAGAATTAAAAAATATATAAACGAATCAAATACATTAGATGAACTACTTAGTAAAATTAAAACAAAAAGATACACATATAATAGACTAAAAAGAACTTTAGTATATATACTATTTTCAATAACAAAAGAAGAGTTAAAAAACTTAGAGCTAGACTATATAAGAGTACTAGGATTTGATAAAAAAGGAAAAGAACACTTAAATAAAATAAAAAAAGATATAAATGTTAAACTGCTTACTACTTATGATGATAAATACTTAAATAAAGATTTAAATATCAATACTATTATATCTTTAAATAGCAAAATAAAAGATAAAATAAGTTTTATAGAAAAAGAATATAAGGAAAAACCTATTATTATCAGGAGGTAAAATATGGATGATTTGTTAAAGATTACAGTTAATGATGAGGATGAAATTAATAAACTATTATTTATTTTATATTGCGATGAATTAACAAAAAACAAAGAATTTAATAATGTAGATGGAATCATAGATGAAATTAAAAAATTAATGAAAGAGTTAAAAAGTAAAATAAGAAATGATAAATTACTTTTTAGTATCGTAAAATTAGCTACTAAATTTTATTTAGAAGATAATAGTGTTGGTAAAAGTAATAATAAAAATTTAGATAATGGATTATCAAAAAACATAGAGGAAATAAATTTTGAAAAGGAATGTTTAAAAAAATTAAGTGTTTATTTTAAAAATTGTAAAAAATCTAAAAATTACGAAACTTTATCTTTAGCTTTTCAAACTCTTGTATTAATATGTTCACTAGATTATAATAGACAAAAGAAAAGTGAAATTGAAATAAATAATTGGAAATGTGGAGTTAAAAGAATTGATTACATACCTTCTTTAGATGTAATCAAAGATACTAGCATGATGAAAGAAGATATCAACCAAAACTTACAAAAATTAAAAGTTAAGAGGTGACTCTTAACTTTTATTATTGTTATAACAAAGTATTGTATTTTTAAGAAGCATTGCAACTGTCATAGGTCCAACACCACCCGTTGGAGGTGTGATTAAAGAAGCTTTTTTAGATACCTTAGCATAGTCTACATCGCCATATGCTTTACCATTTTCATAACTACATCCAGCGTCTACAACAACTGCTCCTTCTTTAATCATATCTGCTTTTATTAAGTTTTTAACACCCGCACAAGATATAACTATATCCGCAGTTAAAGTGTGTTTCTTTATATCAACAGTCTTAGAATGACATATAGTAACAGTTGCCCCTTCATTTAAAAGTACATTTATTAAAGGTTTCCCTACTACTTTACCATCGCCTACTATTACTACATCCTTACCTGTTAAAGCTACATTATAATATTTGAAAAGTTCCATAATACCTTGAACTGTACAAGGCATAATAGACTTTCTACCACTTATTAATCTACCTACATTTATATCAGTTAATCCATCTACATCCTTACTATTAATAATGGTGTTAACAATTCTTTTCTCATTATATTTCTCAGGTATAGGAAGGGTTACCATAATACCATTTACATAATCATCATTATTTAACTCTTTTATTTTATTAATTATAGTAAGCTCAGATGTATCTATTTCATACTTATAATATCTAAGATATATACCTACTCTATTACAAGCCTCTTCTTTTGCTTTTATATAGGCTTCAGTATTAGAATTACCTCCAATTTCTATAACAGCTACTGATGGTCTTATAATACATTGTTTAGCAAATTGTTTGATATCTTCTTCTATCTGATTGCTTAATTCCTTACCACTCATTATATTACTCATTTAATCATCTCCATAAATTCCCCTTTTGTACCCTAATTATAACAAATTTATAACTATACTTGTCAATATTTTTTTACATATTTATTAAAATCTTTACACTTAATAGTGTAAAGAAAAAGTAATACTAAATTACTTTAACATTTAATAGGTTTATTAGAAAGATAGACTGATATGTATTTATTATAGCTCCTTTTAGGCTATTTAAGTCTATCTTTATTCCCTCTATATTAGATTTAGATAAGTCTATATCTTTTAAAGGTGTATTAATTATTTCTATATTCTTAAGGTTCACATCATCAAAATTAACATTCTTAAGTTTAGTATCTATCATACTTGCCTCTATTAAACTAGATGATATTATCTCCATATTTTTTATACTAGTTCCTGATATATTTATATAATTTGAAAGTGATGATTTAATAGACACATCAAAAATATTAGAATTTATAAAGTTTGTACCAACTAATTTACAGTTTATAAACTCAACTCTATAAGCACTTAAATCTATAAATTTTATATTAGATAAATCACAGTTTATAAATATTACATCATCTAAACTTAAATTTAAAACATTATCCGCTTTAAAAGTTATCCCTTCAAACTTAGAGTTATTAACTGTAGTATCACTCATAAGTATTATCTCTTCATCTTTTATATAGTATCCATCTAAAGTACTTTTATCTATTATATCTTTATATTTTATCTCTTTTATATCATTTATTTTAGGATTAGTTATCTTAAACATGTAAGCCTCTTATAACAAATATCAAAATATTTTAAAAATATATCTATTTCATCTTTAGTAGTTAAATAAGAAATACTTATTCTAATACTAGAATTTGCTCTATTTAAATCATGAGTAAGTTCATATACAGAAATCGACTTACTATTAGTTGATGAACAAGCACTCTTAGTTGATACATATATCTCATACTCTTCTAGGGCGTGCAACATAGTTTCAGGTTTAACACCCAAAACACTTATATTAAGTATATGTGGTATTGAATAATCGTTACTATTTATTCTAACATTTTCATAAGTACTTAAAGTGTCTTTAAGATATTTATTTAACTTTAGAACATGCTTTTCTTTTTCATCTATATTTTCAAGTGCGAGTCTTAAAGCTTTTGAAAGCGATACAACCAAAGGAAGTGCGGGAGTACCACTCCTATAAATTGTTGTACTTTTCCCACCATGTATTATAGGGGTTAACTCTATTTTTTCTTTTTTAATTAGCGCGCCTATTCCTTTTAAACCAAAGAATTTATGAGCAGAAAAACTAACTAAATCAATGTTACTTATATCTATATTTACTTTACCTAGTGCTTGCGTTATATCGCTGTGGAAAAAACACTTAGGATGTTTTCTTACTATCTTTGCTATTTCATCAATAGGTTGTAATAGTCCTATCTCACTATTTACCGCACAAATACTAACAAGTATAGTATCATCAGTAATAAGTCTTTCTAAATCATTTAAATCTACCATTCCGTTACTATCAAGTTTTACATAATCTATAGTGTATCCTAACTCACTTAAAAAATTTAATGGTTCTAGTATTGAAGAGTGCTCCAAAAGAGTAGTAACAATATGCTTACCCCTATTTTTATATTTATAAGCTATACCTTTTATAGCAAGATTGTTTGATTCAGTTGAACCACTAGTATATATTATTTCATCCTCTTTTACATTAAGTAATCTTGCTATTTGACTAGTCGCACTATCAATCATTTTCTTAGACTTTACACCTAATTTGTGCATTGAATTTGGATTTCCAATAAATTCATTTGAACACTTAACAAATGTGTCAATTACTTCACTACTTGGTTTAGTAGTCGCACTATAATCTAAATATACCATAACTTCACCCAGTAAATTATATCAAACTAAAAAAAAGAGGTCAACCTCTTTTTAATATAGACAAGATCCTATTATAATAGCAAGTAATATGTATAATACAATTATTATAACAAACCCACTATTATTTCTACATCCTGATTGTTGTACTGTGTTTTCACAACATGAATTATTAGAACTCATTTAGTCACCTCCTAAATATATGCTCCAAGTATAATTATTAAAAGAATAAATAATACTAAAACGATAGCAGCTCCAGATACACCAGAATTACAACACATATAATCTTTCCTCCTTTTTTATCATTTCACAGTATTTTATGAAAATTTTGTAAATATGTGAATATTTGGTTGAATTTTAAGTTTTTATTTGTTAAAATAATATATGTATGATGAATTACATCGTATTATTTAGAAAGGAGCGGCAAAAATGCCAAAAAATACAAAAGAAAATAGTAAGGATAAAAAGACAACTAAAACTTCTAAGAAAAACGTAGTAAAAGTTGAAACTAAACCTGAGAAAACACCAGAGAAAAAAGTATCTGATGTTAAACCTGAGGTAGAATTTAATAGAAAGGATAAAGTTATCACATCTGATTCTAATAATAATTTTAAAATATTATTTATAGTAACTCTATGTGTAGCTGTAGTTTTGATAGCTGCTTTAATATATACTATATATAGTAAAAGAGTTCCAAAGTTAAAAGATGGAGATGAAATAGTTGCTACTATAAATGGAAAAACTGTAACAGCTGATGATTTGTTTGAAGCACTCAAAGAAAGTAATGGCGCTAGTGAATTAGTTAATTTAATAGATGAATACATAGCTGATAAAGAAATAACTATGAGTAAGGAAGATGAAGATTATGTTGATGAAGTTGTAGACTATTATGTAGACTACGCTGATTATTATCAAACTGACTTAGCAACTTTCCTAGCTAATTACGTTGGATTAAATGGAATTAGTAATAAAGATGAATTCCATGACTACATCTATAATGATTATAAAAAGACTTTAGCAATTACAAAATTTATTGGTGATCAAGCTTTAGAGGATGATTTAAAGAAATATTATACTGAAAATTATTCTGATACATTAACTGTTAAACATATATTAATTGAAGTTGATAGTGAGGCAGAAGATAAAGATAAAGCAGATAAAGAAGCTTATGATAAAGCTGTTAAATTAATAAAAGAATTAAATGAAACAAGTGCGAAGAATTTAGATTCTAAATTTGAAAAACTTGCAAAAGAAAATTCAGATGATACTGCAACTTATTCTAATGGTGGTTTGAAGAAAGACTTTACTAAAAAAGGAACAGATGAAGCTTTCTATAATGCATCATTAAAATTAAAAGATGGAGAATATACTAAAGAACCTGTAAAATCTTCTTCAGGATATCACATCATATTAAAGGTTAGTTCAACTGCTGTAGAAGAATATGACGCAATTAAAGATGATGTAAAAAAATCTTATGCAGAAAGTTTATTATCTGAAGATGATACCCTTTATACAAGAAAATGGGGAGAATTAAGAGAACAATATAAATTATCAATTAATGATGATTATATTAAAAAGACTTACGAAGACACATTAAAAAAAGCAGATGAAGATTCAAAAAAATAGGAGCGAAAACTTCTATTTTTTATTTAGCAAAATATTTATATCTTCAATTAGAAAACCTTTACGTAATAAATTATTCCTTACTTTGTTTTCTAATTCTATACCACTATATTTATTTTTTAAACGATTATATATTTTATTTAATTCACTTTCTAAAATATTATCATCAGAACTTATATTATTATCAATAATATTTAAAATAGTATTTTTATCGTAACCTAAATTAGTCATTTCATATAATATCTTTTGTCTCATATAATCTTTAGAATATTTTTTATTAGAATTAAGTTTTTTAATAATTAACTTTTCTAATTTATCATCAATTATACTTGTATCTACCCTATCAAGTTCACTATTTATGATATCTAAACTTATATTTTCTTTAATTAAATCCTTTCTTACTTTATTAATACCTTCCTTTGATAGATAAATCTTATCATTTATATAAGCTCTTGTATACTCTATATCATTTATAAGATTAAGTCCTTTTAGTTTAGATATAATTTTATTTATATCAGCTTCACTTATTTTAAACTTATTTAAGTATGAAATAATCTCTTTTTCACTTCTTCTTTTCTTCTCAATATATTTAACTGTCTTATAGTATACATCATAAAAATTAGTCTCAAATATTATCTTATCATATAAAATTTTATCTATATTTTTTTTATACAATAAATCATTTTCAAGTATTACACTATCATAAGTATTAATAACCTCATCTTCCAAATAGATTTTATATTTGTTACTACTTGCCTTCTTTATTTTTTTTATAATCATTTATACCACCCTAATAAGTATAACACAAACAAATGTTGTAAACAAGAAGAAGATTAAATAAATTAATCTTCTTCAATAACAGCGTCAACTACTTTAGAATTTTTCTTATCCTTTTTAGTCTTTTTTACTATTTGTATACTATTATTAGTCTCACTAGTCTTATATTTTACTTTATAATATATGTAATCTACCAATTCCATTATAGAATAAAATATTATTAATAAACCTACTATTTGATCAAATATTCCTGATATTAAAATACATCCTAGTACTAACATCATTAAAGATGTTACAAGATAAACAATAAATCCTCTTTTATCTACTGAAAACATCTTAATTGCAAATATTATTCTATTTATACCAGCAAATAGTACCCATGCACCTACAACTGTTCTTATAACAAAACTAAGCGTAGATGAAAATAATATAAATAACAATCCAAAGCAAATAAGTAGTAAACCTACAAGTAATTTTACAAGGCTATACTCACCTAATTTACCTTTCATGTATACATATACTATGGATTTAACCACACCTACTATTATTAGTACCGCACCTATTATTTTTGATACTATACTAACTAAATCATCTGTTCTATTTAAAAGTATTATTCCAAATATTAAAAATAATAATGAATAGATAAGATTATTAAATGTAATTTTGTTTTCTTGATTCATAACTGCCTCCAATATGATTATACAATATTTTTTTTAAAAAGGAAAGTATTATTTACCTTCCCTATTAATTGGTTGTCCAAATATGTCTGTTTGATTTGGATTTGGTTCTGGATTACTAACTACTGGTGCTTTAGGTTGTTCATTTATAAATCCCTGAATAGCAGGATTAGTATTTACTTGATTATTAATTACTGGTGCCTTAGGCTTTTCTTCCATAAATTCTTGTACCACAGGGTTAATTCCTACTTGATTATTAACTACTGGTTCCCTAACTGGTTCAAAAGTCTTAGGTTTTTCTTCCATAAATTCCTGTACTACAGGATTTACTGGTTGACTTTTGGGTACATCTTGTAAATTATCAGTTCTACCATCTTCAATCTCAGAAATAGGATTTACTGGAACTGGTATAGGTTCAACAATATTATTTACAGGTTGTATTGGTTGAACCTCTTCATTTAATTTTTGATTATCATATAAATTATCTATTTTGTTTATCATATCTTGTGAGTTAGTCAAATCAGTTTGTGCTTGAGTAACTACAACTTTGTCTTTTGAACTTGTCAAAAGAGCCATAAGTCCAGTTAAAACCGCACCTATTATAAGTAAATAATACCCAACACCTAGTGTTTTAAATGTATCTTGATTAACATTATCTAATGTATACATAATTATAAAAAATATAATCGCTCCTGTACTTGAATAAGCAAACTCTGTTTTTCTATTTACCGCAAATAAGATAACGCCTATTAAACCAAAAACTATTATCATTACAGGCAAATATAAAGATCCATCGGCGTGCAACTGCCACAAACTCTTAGAATATCCTGTAACACTCACAAACGGTACAAATACACCAGCAACAATTAAAGCAGACGCCAAAGCCCCAAGTAATCTGAAAATCATTTTTTTATTCATTCGAATTCCCCTACTTTCTTTATAGCATAATTATAACATCTATTATGTTAAAAGTCAAAAAAAAATTCAAAAAAAGGAAGTTAACACTTCCCTATAAAAATATCTTTTGTATGCTAGGATCATTTATAAGTGACAAATAATAATATAAAGATACACAAAAAGCTACAATAAGTACCAATACATACCAAACCATAGATCTTACTCCCCACTTAATCATAAATACCTCCTAAAACAAAATTTTATTTTCGTTTATTTCTTTAAACTTATATAATTTAGCTGGTCTACCATTTTTAGAAAGCGCTACTTTATTTAGATCCTCTATTATATCCAAATTCATAAGTCTCTTCCTGAAATTTCTTCTATCAAGCTTTTTTCCTAATAAATCTTCATAAATTTTTTGAATTTCTGGCAAAGCGAATTCAGATGGATATAATTTTTTCATAGTAATAGACTTTGTTAACTCGTTTTTTAAATATTCTATACTTTTATTAATTATATCTATATCTTTTAAATTATATACTTCATCTAAAGTAAAATATTCAAAACCACTTAAATTTATATCGTTCGTATTTAGTATATCAACATATAATACTTCTATTTCTAATATATTATTATTCTTAGTACTAAAAGTATGACACTGCTTTAAATTTATGTCTTTAATATTTAATTCTTTTTTTATGTATTCATCGTTAGTTAGATCTAAATCATCTAAACATTCTACTTTTATTAAATCTCTATTTTTAGTAATTAGACATATTTTTCCATCTTTTATTGTAAATATGTTAATTATACTTTTTACTATTGTCATGATTGCCCCTTTGTGTTTCAAATACACCGTTATTATAAAACTTTTTTTTATATTTGTCAAATCATGAGATATTCTATCAATCTATCAATTTCCTCACCATTAAAAACTATATCATGAATTATATTTATTGTAGGTATATCTATTTTTTTATTATTAATTAGTTTATATATACTTTTTAAAGTATATAACCCCTCTACTGTAACTGTATTTTTATAAGTTTCAATCTCTTCTTTAGAAGCCTTAGAACCTATTAATTTCCCAAATGAGTAATTTCTACTCTTTTCACTAGTACAAGTCAATAAAATATCCCCAAATCCAGCAAAACTAAGTATTGTTTTCTTTGATCCACCTAAGGCATGTATTAATTCTTTTATATCGTGCAACGACTGAGTTATTAAAAGAGCTTGAGTAGATATTGGATAACCCATTCCATCTATCATACCTGAGGCAATAGCTATTATATTTTTTACTGCGCCACATACTTCAATACCTATAATATCATTAGTTGGATAAAGTTTAAAATGATCATTAACAAATGCAGCCCTTATTATATTTAGAGTTCTTTTTGATTTAGAAGCAACTGCAAGACCAACAGGAACACTTTTTACTAAATCTACAGCAAAACTAGGTCCTGATATAGCTCCAATATTTTTTGTTTTAATTTGTTTTTTTATCATATCATGTATAAATAGACATGTTCCTTGTTCTATTCCTTTACTAGCTATACAGAGGTGTTGACGAGGAAGTATATATTTCTTTAACTCTTTACATACATCAGTTACAAATGCTGTTGGAATAGCTATTACTATTAATTTACTAGAACTTACAGCCTCTTTTAAATCAGTTGTTATTAAAACACCATCATCTAATTTAAAACCTTTTAATTTTGAACTTGTTTTAGTTTCAAGTAATTCATTTTTTTCTTCATTAAAGGCAGTCCACATTACTACATCATGTTTATTTTCACTTAATATTTTACAAAGGGCAAGTCCGTATGCTCCTGTTCCAAGAATTGTTACTCTCATTGTATCACCAACGATAGTATATCAAATATACATTTCTTTTGCAAGAAAAAAGACTATTAAATAGTCCCAAGATTTTTTAATCACTACTCTACTTGTTATCAAAAAACCAAAAAATTATTTTTAGGTAGCACTCAACAAGGAAATATTAAGTGTTCCTTTTTATTTTATGCAAGTTTTCCTTGACATATTCATTATATAATATTTATTTATGATTGTCAAACTAATTAAAAAGACTATTAAATAGTCTCATATACACTAACTTGTTTTTTATCTTTACCTAAACGTTCATATTTTACATATCCGCTTATTTTAGCATAAACAGTATCATCAGATCCAATTCCAGCATTAACACCCGGATAAATCTTAGTACCTCTTTGTCTATATATAATAGAGCCACCAGTTACATATTCACCATCACTAGCTTTAGCTCCTAATCTTCTACCAGCAGAATCTCTACCATTCTTTGTAGAACCTTGACCTTTTTTATGTGCAAATAATTGGATATTTAATGTCATCAATTTCATCGATGAACACCTCCCTATCTAATTTTTATATATTCTTTATAATCTTTTCTTAATTCTTCAAATAAATTAATCATATTTAATATTAAAGTATTTACAGTATCACTACTCTTTAATATATTTATCTCAAGCAACCCATCATCCTCACTATATTGAATTGCTTTATCGTCTAATCTTACAATCGCATTAACAGTAGTTATTGCAATAGAAGATACACTCGCACACACGATATCATATCCTTTTTCACTATATCCTGAGTGCCCTTTTATTTTAACATAATTTATAACATTATCTTTTTTTTTTACTTCTATTGTTATCATATTATTTTACCACGATTTTTTTGATTTCAACTTTAGTATATGGTTGACGATGTCCTTGAGTTCTATGGTAGTTCTTCTTTTGATTATATTTATAAACTATAATCTTTTTATTCTTACCATTTTTAACAACTTCACCTTCAACATACGCACCAGTTAAAGTAGGCATTCCGCAAACTCCATTAGCCATTAAGACTTTATCGAATTTAACTTTATCGCTTTCTTTTGCGTCTAACTTTTCAATGTAGATAACTGAACCTTCTTCAACATAGTATTGTTTTCCACCAGTTTCTATAACTGCTTTCATATTTTACCTCCTTTAAATCTCAGACTCACCATTAAGGCACTTACGTTTTAAACCTTTTCTGTGTGGTTGTAGAGTGAGGCCCTACACGTTTAAAATCATATCATAAATTATGTTTAATGTCAAACATTTTCTTCAAAAAATACTTTTCAGTTACATAACTTTTATCTATATGAAATAAATGTCTATAATCTTTTTTCATTTTTGATACGTTATCTATAGTTTTTTCACGTTTAAATTTAAACTCTATTAAGTATCTTTCAAGTAAAAATTTATTAAATAGTTCTTTTCTTTCCTTATATAGTTTATTTACTTCTATTAATAGAAATGACAGTATCAATATAAATAGTTTATTTATTCTAACAGACATTATAGATAAGACTATTATAAATATATAAGATATTATAGTAGTTAGTAATATACTATTTTTAAAACTTGTTATTTTATTAAATATTACATTAAGTATTTTAGATCCGTCTAAAGGATATATTGGTATTAAATTAAATATAATTATGAAATAGTTTATAATACTAAAATATTTATATTCTATTATATTTTTAAATAAATAGAAAAAAATCATTTGAAATAATATACCTGCTATTGATATTAAAAACTCTTCTTTCAAAGGTCTATTTATTTTTTCATTATATTTAGTTAAGCCTCCAAAAGGTAGTATTATTATTTTATCTATATTCCATTTAAATATTATAGATACTATAATATGTCCTAGTTCATGTATTAATATAAGTAACATAAAATAACTTAAAAATCTAAAATATCCTATTAATACAAATATTAAACTACATACTAAAAAAAGAGGATGTACATATATTTTACTTAAGATATTCTTCATAATTTAGTACATTCCCATCTTTTTTATAAACTAAGTATAAGTTATTATTTGCTTCTCCTAATAAAGTACCTTTTTTTACATAGTCATATAATTTTACATTTACATTTTCTA
Organism: uncultured Bacilli bacterium; assembly: GCA_947588925.1. Taxonomy (GTDB): domain Bacteria; phylum Bacillota_I; class Bacilli_A; order RF39; family UBA660; genus UMGS1613. Next base: position 13,348 of record CANQAT010000034.1, read on the forward strand.
TATTTCCGTACCACTCATCAATACCATCTATTCTTTGTATAATTACTGTGTTATTGTATCCTTCTTTTTCTCCTATAAATACTACAATACCACTTTCTTCTATTGGTACAAGATAGTTAGTAGTTACATTAAGATTTACACCGTCTAAATATTTTTCAGTTTTACTATACGTTAATTTCTCACTAAATACAGCTTCTTCTTTAACAACACTATCAAGTATACTAGAATTTCCTATATATTTATTATATAGTTTCTTTAACTCAGTAAAAGATATATTAGTTCCATATACCTGTTTATAAAATGAATTTTTAAAACCACTATTAGCTTTTATTATTATTAATATTATTAAAGTAACTATCACTGTTATTAAAAACTTTGTTATAAAGATTGTCCCAACTTTAAGTTTCATGGTATCACCAATAAAGTATATGATTTATTCAATAATTTATACAAAAAGAAGATAAATTTATTATCCTCTTATTGTTCACAATCAACGCAAGTGACATGATTTACGCCACAACCATTAAACATATACCCTGTAATTGTCACTGAATTTATCACCCATTTTTTTGATACTTTTATTTCTTTTAAATTAGTACAGTTATTAAACATCCATCCCATATGTGTTACTTGCGATGTATTAAAGCCTGTTAAATCTAGTTCTTCTAAACCACTACAATGTTCAAACATTCCACTATTCCAAGCACCCATACTTACTACATTTGCTGTATCAAAATGGCTTACATCAAGTTTAGTTAGTCTACTACAGCCGTAAAACATAGCATTCATACCAATAACTTCACTTGTATTAAAATGACTTACATCTAATTCTATTAAGCTACTACAGCCTGAAAACATACCGGTCATACTTGTTACTTTACTTGTATCAAAGTGACTTACATCAAGTTTAGTTAAGCTGCTACAGCCACTAAACATACCTGCCATATTTGTTACTTCTGAAGTTTCAAATTTTTCTATTCCCTTTATTTCTTTTAGATTTGTACATCCTGAAAACGCAGAATCCATATTTGTTACATTACCTGTTTTAAACATACTTATATCTAAATATTCTAAACTACTACAACCCCTAAATATTCCATGACTATTATGTGCCGAAAATCCAACTACTTTTTCAAGTGTAAAATTTTTACCAAATTTTATACTCTTTAAATTGGAACAATTTGTGAATAATCCACCATTCCATGTTGTTATTCCCGTTACTTTTCTTGCGTCCCAATTAGTTAAATCAAGGCTCATTAAACTTTTACAATTATGAAATGTAGCAACCATATTTTCTACTTGTGACGTATCAAAATTTTCTATTCCTTTTATCTCTTTTAAATTGGTACAGTTAGAAAACATAGAACCTATACTTTTTAAATTACTTGTATTAAAACCACTTAAATCTAGTGTTTCTATACTGCTACAATCTGAAAACGCACTTCCAAAAGATGTTACTTTACTTGTATCAATTCCTATAAGATTAATATTCTTTAATGATTTACACCCATTAAACATAACGCCCATATCTGTTGTTTTTCTTGTATCTATTAAATTTAGTTCTATTTCTTCTGCTCCTTGAAAATTTTGAAATATATAAGCAAGACTAACAGGACAACTTATATACCCATCACTATATACATAGATTGTTCCAATTTCTTCATCATAATATCCTTTTATACTTTCATCTTGCTTTGATGATAAATCTGTTGATTGTAATTTAATTAAATCTTCTTTAGTTATTCCATCAGGTAATACACTATCTTGTAAAAATATTATCTTCTTTACTTTTGTATCTACTGTATTATAATCAGGGGTACTACCATCATCTTTTGTATCACCTACTAGTTGTTTTATTTTTTGATTAAATGTCGTTCCTGCTACTAATGTACTTTCATTTAAATTCTTAAGTATCTCTATATCTTCATCTGTTACTCTTGCATAGTAATCATCTATTAATCCTTTTAGTACTCTTGTTACTTTTGAGTTCTCTATTAATAGAAGTCCACTTTTTAGTCCTCTTCCATCATAGTTTATAAATATCTCTTTATCTCCTAGTACTATCTTTTTTCCATTATCTGTTATTGTATATAAGCCGTCACTTACATTATTAAATACTTCTTCATTTATTAAGGATGTATTTACTGCTCTTATATATTCACTTGTACTTATCTTTAATGATTTTATTTTAGCCTCTGTTATTATATTTAATACTATTGGTACTGCTATTATTGCTATAAATGCAAGTATTAATATTACTGCTAGTAA
>CANQAT010000035.1 GCA_947588925.1 uncultured Bacilli bacterium
GTAATACAAAAACGGGTTATTTTTCCCGCTAATGTTAAAAAAATTTTAAGACATTTTCAAAAATTATTGACATAGTTTTTTGACTTTCCAAGCACTTTCCTAGTAGATAATTATGTAGAATTCTACATAACTAAAAGTTGGACATAAATATAAAAAAATGAGATTATTATCAAGTCTCATTTAATTTATCATTTAAGTATTTAAAATAATTTAATCTAATAGCTGTATTTGAAATATTAATCTTGTTACTTATTAAATCATTTATCTTTCTAACTTCTTCATCAGTATACTTATAATCATCATTTATATATGAAAGTTTTAACTTGTTTGAATTATAGAAGGCATAAGGGCTTTGCCAAGAGCCATCCGCAAATATAGCTATATTAGAATAATTTTCATCAAATAAATCCTCACCAAAATATAGTCTTGGATCATAATCCAAATTAAATAGATTAGCGAGTGTTGGCAAAATATTTATATAAGTAGTATACTCATCAAATTTTTTTGGTTCCAAATTGCTATTATAAATTATAAATGGCGTTCTATCAACTTCACTATTTAAAGATATATTGTAATCAAACATTGGCTGTAAAACGTTATTAGCAAGTCCATATGGATAGTGATCTCCAAACATAACTATTACAGTATCATCTAGTAAATTATCCTCTTCCAACTTTTTTAGAAGTAGTTCAAGTGCTTGATCTAATACTTTCATCTTTGACATATATCTTTTTAAATATAAATGTACATCTAAATCATCAAACTCATCTAAGTACATATCACCATAAGTAGAAGAAGTATAATATGGTTGATGAGTAGTTACTGTAGTTAGTAAAACTGAAAAATTATCTTCTTTACTAAATATATCATAGGCTTTTTCAATAAAATCTACATCACTTGGCCATTCTTTATATTCATTTGAATAATCTATTCCTAACTCTTGAACGCCATAGTAAATACTTCCTAAATTAGGATGGCTTGTATGTCTATCATAATAATAATCAGTATAGTCATGAAATGCCAAAGAAGTATATCCTTTATTATTAAATACATTAAATAGGCTCTCAAAATATGTATTATTTTTATATACGTTAGAAGAACACATATTATTTATAGCAAATACACTTGTAAGAGCGCTAAATTCATTATTTCCAGTCGCACAACTACTTCTTGGTGAATAGTTATTTGTCCACGTCCAACCTTCGTTATATAACTTATAAAGTGTTGGAAAATACTCTTCGTTAGTCACTGCAATATTATTTACAGACTCCATCATTATAAGTATCAAATTTTTACCTTCAAAAAGTCCAGTATAGTCATTTGTTGGAGTAATATTTCTTGAAATAAAGTAATTATTTAACTTATTGTATGATTTATTTGTCTCAGTATCAATAACTTCTAACCATTTTGTATCATCTATTTCTCTTTCAACTTTTCCAACAACATCTACAGGTTCATCTGGTTCATAATCTATATCGATATCTAAATCAGGTTTTAATATATAATTTTTAATATCTAAAATGCCAAATGTTGATACTCCAAATTGATTAATTGCAATAGACTGAACAGATGGATTATTAAATAATTCTCTGTTTGAAATAGATTGATATTTATTTTGCATAAATCCTAGTACAAGTGTACTATAATATACAAAAGATAGTGTGACTAAAAGAGCAATATTAATAGAAAATCTAGGAATACTAAATACATAATCATTAACATGAATCTTTTTATCTATAAATATAAAGTATAATACTAATAAAACAAATGGTATTAATATTAAGTAAAACTTAGGATCAAAGCTCATAAAGAAATCGTTTATATAATCAGTTACTTTGCCAAGTTGATTAGATGTATTTACAGAAACATAATTTCCTATAAAATTTCTAAATCCAAGTTGTAACATTCCATATATGCTAATTACTAAGGAAAGTAAAATAATAATTGTTCTATTTAACCAATTATACTTTATAAAATTTAATATTATACTTACAAACATTCCTATAATTAAAGAGCTTATAAATATTCTAAGAATTGTATAATCAAAGCTAAATGTTTTTCCAAGTATTTTAAATAATATCTCTACTATAAATATAAAAAGAGTTATTATAGTTATATTTTTTAATTCTTTAAAATTAATTTTATATTTTAAATTTTTCATTAAATCACCGCATTTTTATTTATCTTTCTACTTTCTTTTGAATAGACACAACCACAATAATCCTGCCTATACAAATTGTATTTCCTAGATAATTCTAATGATCTTTTATAGCCATCTTTTTTCTTAAAATCAGCGTATAAATATTTAACATTATATTTTTTTTCTAAAGATTCGCCAATTTCATTAATCCAACTAGAATTTTTATATGGGCTAATTGAGAGTGTTGTAGTAAAGTAATCAAAGTTATTCTCTTTTGCATAATTACAAGCTTTATCCATTCTAAATTTATAACAGTTATAACATCTAATACTGCCTTCTTTTAAATTTGTTAGTCCTTTAACACTCTCATAATAATCATCTGGAGTATATTGATCTTCTATTAATTTAATCGGTCTTTTAGTATCATATTCACTCAAAAATCTCTTTAACTCATCTAATCTTCTATTATATTCCTCATATGGATATATATTAGGATTATAGTAGTATATTGTTATATCGAAATAATTGTTTAAATATTCTAACACATAAGATGAGCAAGGCGCACAACAGGCGTGCAACAACAAACGGGGTACACTCTCTTCAGTTTTTATTTTATTTAACATTTCATCTAATATTTTTTGATAATTCATTTTATACCATAAGTTAAAAAGCACTATTTCGTGCCTTTAACAAGAAGAATCTGAAGAGCAAGTCTCTTTAGTCATCTCAAGTATATAGTCTTCATAAATTGAATATAATTCTTCATACTGTTCTTTAGTTAATTCATCATATCCACTTTTTTGACTTTCAACAGTTGACTCGTGTAACCCAATAACTTTTCCGTCTCTAACAAATATAACAGTTGGTGCGTATAATCTTTTTTCACCTGTTTCATATAACTTACCTTCATATGAAATTTTATACTCTGTTAAATATTCATCAAGAGCGTCTAATAATTCAAAATATCCATCCTCACCCTTTATCTCGTTACCATCACTATCTACTTCATACGTTAATTTGCCATTTTCAACTACGTAAGAATCTCTTACAGTTAATATATTTTTATAATATAATCTTTCAATATTGTTGTCTTTTAATACATCAAATAGTACTGGTAGTGCGCTTCTACACCATGGACAAGTTGGAAAACCTAAATAAATTACTCCTGTTTTATTTTTTATTATATCAAGTAATTCATCATAATCTGCATACTTAACAGGATTATTATCACTTATTTCAAGCTTTTTATACTCTTGAAAATTTTGATTCATCTCTCCATTTAAACTCTCATACTCTTCCTTAAATTTTAAAGCATCATTAGAATTATCTTCCTTATTATCATTAATTATTTTAATATAAACTAGTACCGCAAGTATAGCGCACAAAACGCATCCTATAGGCACTAAAATCTTATATAAATCTTTTTTCACGTAACCACTTCCTAAAATATTATAACATAATAATTATTAAAATTAAACATTATTATCTAATTTCACAAAAATTTCACTATTCAATAATTGCTTTTATTCTTCTTACTCCAGCACTACTAGCTTCTTCTTTAATTATCTTAAACTTACCTATTTCACTAGTGTTTTTTACATGTGGACCTCCACATAATTCTTTAGATATATCACCAATGCTATATACTGTAACTATATCAGGATATTTTTCAATAAACATACATTCAGCTCCTGATTTAATAGCTTCATCCTTTTTCATTTCAGTACATTTTACATCGATAGAATCATTTATCCATTTATTTACTAACTGTTCTACCTTAGCCTTTTCATCATCACTTAGTTTATGATCACAAGAAAAATCAAAGCGCATTCTCTCATCTGTAATATTACTTCCCTTTTGATGTACATCAAAGCCTACTACTTGTTTTAGTGCGGCATTTAAAAGATGGGTTGCGGTGTGATACTTAGTTTCTATTTCACTATTTCCAGCAAGACCTCCTTTAAATTTTCCTTGAGAGGCAGTTCTAGATTTTTCTTGGTGTTCCCTAAACTTTTCCTTAAATCCAATTGTATCAACGCTTAAACTCTTTTCACTAGCTAATTCTTCTGTTAATTCAATTGGAAATCCATATGTATCATATAATTTAAACGCTAAATCTTTATTTATAATATTACCATTTAAACTATTTACTATTTTTTCAAACTCTTTTATACCTTTTTCAAGTGTTTTATTGAATTTTTCCTTTTCATTTTTTAAGACTTCATAAACTACAAGTTCATTATCGCTTAATTCTTTATAATATTTTTTATACTTATTTATTATTAAAGAGGCAATTTGCTTTTCCCAATCGCTATTTATATCAATATTTAGTTTAAAAGCATGTCTAATTGCTCTTCTTATTAATCTTCTAAGTATGTACCCTTGATCTGTATTGGATGGTTTAATTCCTGCATAATCGCTAGATATAAATACTGCTGTTCTTATATGGTCAGCAATTATTCTCATACTTTTTGGATTATCCTCATATTTAATCCCTGATATTTGAGAAATAAGTTCTATTACATCCTTCCAAATACTAGATAAGTAATTGTCATTTACTCCTTCTAGTATTGCAGTTGTTCTTTCAACACCCATACCTGTATCAACATTCTTTTTTGGAAGTATAGATACTTTGCCATCTTTTTTTAAATATTCCATAAATACGTTATTCCATATTTCTACCCATCTATCATCATCAGGGTCAAAAACCTTTGGAATATCGTCATTACTTCTAAAATAAAATATCTCTGTGTCCGCGCCACATGGACCTGACTCACCAGCTATCCAAAAGTTATCTTCAACCGTTTTAGCAATTCTATCTTCACTTATTCCTAAGCTTACCCATTTATCGAAACTAACTTTATCAAAAGGAATATCATCATTACCAGCGAATACTGTTACAGCAAGTTTTTCTTTTGGAATATTTAACACTTTAGTTAAAAAATTAAAACTCCATGTAATACTTTCATCTTTAAAATAATCTCCTAAGCTCCAGTTACCTAGCATTTCAAAAAAAGTGTGGTGCGTAGTATCACCTACTTCATCTAAATCGTTAGTTCTAATACACTTTTGATAATCGCAAAGTCTAGTTCCATATGGATGAGGTTGTCCCATTAAATATGGAATTAATGGTTGCATTCCAGCAGTATTAAATAAAACGCTAGGATCATTTTCTGGTACAACTGGTGCGCTTGGAATTTGCTTATGTCCTAAGCTTATAAAATAATCTATATATAAATCTTTTAAATTCATACTTCCTCCTCTATTATTTTTCTCATTTTTTCTACTACTTCATCTATAGTTAAATTAGTAGAATCTATATATATTGAATCTTTAGTTCTAGTTAGACTACCAACCTTCTTATGGGTATCATTATAATCTCTTTTTTCTATATTGCTTTTAATCTCTTCTAAAGATACATCCATTCCCTTTTCCTTATTTTCTTTATATCTTCTTAAAGCTCGTTCTTCTATTGTAGCATCTAAGTAAAATTTATATGTAGCATTAGGAAATACTACTGTAGTAATATCTCTACCTTCCATTATAACATCTTTATCACTTGCCATTTTTCTTTGCATATCTACTAATATTTCTCTTAATTTTACTATACTAGATATTGGAGATACTATCTTAGTTACTTCCATAGAGCGTATCTCACTACTTACATCTATACCGTTTAAATAAGTTTTACCATTTATAAAATCTATTTTAGCTTTGATGGCAAGATCAACTATTTTATCTTCATCAGTTATATCTATATTATTTTTTAAAGTTAAATAAGCAATTGCTCTATACATTGCTCCTGTATCTATATATACTAGGTTACACTTCTCTGCTAAGATTTTAGCAACTGTACCTTTCCCGCTTCCAGCAGGACCATCGATTGCAACTATTTTTTGTCTACTCATGTTTACCTCTTAAAATACTTTCTACTTGCTTTTTTAAATCTTCTTTAGAACCATTATTTTCTATTACATAATCAAAGTATTTATAATTATCTAGACTAGTTTCTGTTATATGATTTTTTTGACTAGTAGTTAAATTATTTTCTTCTTTACTTTTAACTCTTATGAATGTAGTATCATAATAACTATTTTTTAAAGCTTCTATTTCATCTAAAAGTCTTGCATCGTTAACGATTATTATATCATAAAAGTAAGAAAATACTTCAATATCTTCTCTAATTCTTCTAATAAATAATTTATCGTTTATTTTATTTTTTATAAGTTCTATACCAAGTTGTTGTAAAAGTTCTCTAGGTTTAGTATCTTCATCACCATTCCAATCGCTAACTCTTTTAGCATAATCTTTTATATAATGTCCAAAAGAAATAATAATTGACTTTTTATCTTTATAATAATCACTTATTATTTTAGATACTTCTCCTTTACCACTTCTAGCTTTACCAGATATTACAAATATTTTAGGATCTCTTTTTATAAATTCCATACGTCCTCCTACTTAAAATTAAGTAAATCATACTTATCATCAAAATATTTTATTATTACTTTACCTACACCTATTATAGGAGTTGATAAAAGCATTCCTATTATACCAAAGAAATGACCAAAAATTAGAAGTCCTATTATTATTGTAACTGGATTAAGTTTAGTGGTCTTACTAATTATTAATGTCTGTAATACATTTCCTTCTACTGTTTGAATTATTATTATTGCAATAAGTACTGCAATACCAATACCTGTACTCTGTGAAAATCCAACTATAACCGCTGGGGCTCCTCCAATATAAGGACCTGCGTAAGGTATAACATTCATAAGTCCGCAGAATAATCCGAAAAGTACTGGAGCTTTTAAACCAATCAAAGCAAATGCAACAGTAGATACTATAAATACTACAAGTGCGTCTATCAAAGCGCCATTTACATAACTTCTAAGTGATTGATTTATTTTATTTGCAAGCTCTTTAGTAGAATTTCTAAACTTTTTTGGCAATAATTCAAGTAATGTATTACCAAGATTATTACAACTTAAAAGTAGGAAAAATCCAATTACAAGTCCAATCAAAAATGTACCTACTGATGAGATTAGTGAAGTCGCACCATTTATTATCATTGTTGGAAGTGATGTAGCTAAATTACTAGAAAACTCATCTAATTTTGAAAAAAGGTTAGTCTCTATTGCATCTACATTTATTGTTGCAGTATCAAACTTATTAAATATGTTTTCTGCCCATTCTTTTAGATCTGAAAATATATTTGGAAAATTGGATACAAGTTCTATAGTTTGGTTATATAAAAGAGGGATAATTGCTTGAACTAGTAGTATTATACATCCTAGTAATATCACATATGCGATTGCTGCGCTAATGCCTCTTCTTACTTTCTTTTTCTCTAACCATTTTACAAATGGGTTTAAAAGCCACGCGACAATTATACCTAAAAAAAGTGGAGTTAAAATTTTTAAAACAATTAAAATTATATTAAAGATATGTAATTCTTTAACTATTTTAAGTAGTAAATAAGCTCCAAGCACTATTAAAAGTAAATATAAAAATTTTAATATTTTTTTTGAAATACCAATTACTTCATTTAAAGAATCTTTATCAATATTTTTATGCATATTATCACCTAACTAATTATAACACATTATATGTTAAAATAAAAGAAAAAAGTTCTTTGAACTTTTATACTGACATATTCTTTATTTAAGATCTTGATTTAAAAAAATTATTTCTTCTTTATTCATATAAACTTTCTTATTATCATCAATCCATTCATTTTCTTTATATTCATTATATCTTTTCAAAACTTTGTTAAATTTTTCTTTACTTAGTTTATCAATTTGCCTTCTCTTTTTTTCTAAATCTTTAAAATTTTCTAATTGAATTATATTATCAATCTGGACAAAACTATCTTTATCTATAACTGTTTCATCTGGATTGCTTTTTCTAATTGTTACATTTGATTTTAACAAGGCTTTCCATTTTTCTCTTCAGTAATTGAATCAATGTGCGCTACCTCAAGAATATTCTTTTCTTTATCGACGTTTAACACAAGTAGTGGGTGTGATACACTAGCTACATCCCCAGAATTGTTAAACCTTATTTTTAATGAAAGAACTTGACCAATTTCAATCATTGTTTAACATATCTATAAAATCAGCACACATGATCTTATAATTTTCCTTTTGACTATCTACATCAATAAGTTGATCTTTTTTTTGATAATAATTATGTTTTTTCTTCCATTCCTCATCTTGATGAGATATTTCAATTAAATCTTCTAGAGGTGCATATTTTAAAATATTAAACATTTTTTCAATATATGCTTTTACATTTTTATCAGAGATTTCATATGAATTTTTATTTGATTTTAGATATGCGTAATTATTCATGACCGAATTAACTACAACTCCATTATCAAATGCATACATATCATCATCAAATAATTTTTTATCTGTCATAGCTAAATAAACCATTTGCATGATGTGCAAATACTTATTTAATCTAACATTACCCTCATAACAATCTCTTCCTTGTAAATTTATAAGCTTATTTATAAAAATATCATTATTTTTATCTAAAAATAAAATATATTTTGCTATGTTTTCTACTTTTTCCATATCCTAATCACCTCACATATTAATTATAGTATGAGTGCAAAAGATTATAAACACTCTATACTGACATTAACTCTGTTTCTTTTTCTTTAAATTTGTCATCTACTATTTTATTGTATTTATTGATAAGTTCTTGAACATCTTCTTCGCCATTTCTTTTTTCATCTTCAGTTGCTTCTAATTTTTTAATATCGTTATTAGCGTCCTGTCTAATATTCCTTAATGCTATTTTACAGTCTTCTGAATATTCTTTTGCCTGTTTAACATAACCTCTTCTTGTTTCCTCTGTAAGAGCAGGAATATTAAGTATAATCATCTCTCCATTGTTATTTGGAGTAAGACCTATATTTGATTCATATATTGCTTTTTCACATGCACTTAAACTACTCTTATCATAAGGTTTAATGCATAACTCTCTTGCCTCAGGTATACTAATTGTTGCAAGTTGTTTTATTGGAGTATCTACTCCATAATAATTAACCATAACCCCATCTAACATAGCAGGATTTGCACGCCCTGCACGTATATTTAAAAATCTTTTTTCCATATTTTCTATAGCTGATTGCATTTCTATTTCAGCGTTCATTAAAATTTCATCCATAATATTCTCCTTTTTTATTAATTATTTAATCCATCTAGACAGTTATCATATATAAATTTTTTTAAATTTGAGTTATCATTTGTTTCATAGTATTTTATTAAATATGTAAAGTATTCACCTATTAATTCTACAGGTACATTTACCACTCCAAGTCCATTTCGAATCATTTCTTTATTTGCAACTAAATTAGCAACTCTTTTATTTCCATCTTGAAACATTTGACTTCTTTGAATCCAGCAGAATAAATTTATTGCCATATCTAGCTTGTCTTCATTATCTAAAATATCTTTTAATTCAGTTTCGTAATCACATTCACTAGGCAATTTAGGTCTATAATCAGTTCCAGTAATTCCTACACCTTTTTTTCTAAAATCTCCAAGTGGTGAAATATTTTGACCTTTACATACTTCAAAATGAATTTTTTTAATATAATCAAGTGTTAAATCATCATCTATGGTATTAAGTACATATTCCCATGCGTCTTTTAATCCTTTTAATTTTAACATATTATCTATTGAAATTTTGCCATTATTTACATTATTATAAAAATCTACTGTATCAGCAAAGGTTACTGCAATCCCCTCAAGATTTGCACTTTTATATATGTTATCTATTATTTTTCTTTTTGCAAAAAATATATTATCCTCTTTAGTCATATTATATTTTTTTTCCATACTATCACCTAATATTGTATTCCCCATACTACTAAATCTTTTGCTTCTTTTCCACATACAACACACTTATCATCAATAGGTTTAGCATTTTCTAAAATACATCTAGATTTAGTACCACGTATCTCTTTCATTTTAAGTTCACACTCTTCGTCCCCACACCACATAGCTTTAATAAATCCAGGTTCTTTATTCATAATGTCTTCTACATCTTTTAGAGTGTGTGCTTCATAAGTCATTCTATCTCTTCTTGCTTTTGCTTTATCATACATATCTTTTTGAATAGTATTCATTAAATCTTTTACAAATTTTACTATATCTATATCTTTTTTTACTTCTATTTTCTCTTTAGTATCACGTCTTGCAATAGTAATAATTCCTTTATCTAAATCACGTGCGCCTACTTCTATTCTAACAGGTATTCCGTTAACCTCAGATTCAGCAAATTTAAACCCCGGTGACCTATCAGTATCATCTATGTATACACTGATGTTTTCAGTCTTTAATTTATCGCATATATCTTTTGATAAAGAATTTACTTCATCACTACTTCCAATTGGAATAATCACAACTTGATTTGGTGCGATATTAGGTGGTAAGACAAGTCCATCATCATCACTGTGTACCATTATCAAAGCACCTATCATACGTGTTGTAAGTCCCCATGAAGTTTGATATGCATACTCTAATTCATTATCTTTATTTAAAAACTTTATATCGTATGCTTTAGAAAACTTCTGTCCAAAATAGTGTGTTGTACCAGATTGTAAAGCAACCCCATTATACATTAGGGATTCTATAGTTAATGTGTATTCAGCGCCAGCAAACTTTTCTTTTTCAGTTTTCTTTCCAGTTATTGCAGGTATTGCAAGATAATCTTCAAAAAATTTCTTGTATAACTCTAACATATCTCTTGTCTCTTTTTCTGCTTCAGCGCTCGTTGAATGTACTGTATGTCCCTCTTGCCATAAAAACTCACGACTTCTAAGAAATGGTCTTGTTTCTTTTTCCCATCTCATTACATTGCACCACTGATTATATTTAAGTGGTAGATCTCTATATGATTTAACTTTAGAAGCATAGTAATCACTAAATAAAGTCTCACTAGTAGGTCTAATACACATCTTCTCATCTAACTCTTTTTGTCCACCTATTGTTACCCATGCAACTTCAGGGGCAAAACCATTAATTAATTCTCCTTCTTTTTTCATAAGACTCTCAGGTATTAAAACTGGCATATATACATTTTTATGTCCAGTATCTTTAAACATTTTATCTAATATTTGTTGCATTTTCTCCCATATGGCATATCCATTAGGCTCAAATACTGTACATCCCTTTACATTAGAATAATCTGCTAGATGTGCGGCTTTTACTACATCTGTATACCACTGTCCAAAGTCTACATCTCTACTTGTTATTGCTTTGTTAGCCATAGTATCAACTCCTTTAATAATTATACTATAAAAAAAAAGAAAAAGAAATCTTTTTCGTGTATTTATCTTCAAATACCTTAACACTTTTTAGTAACAAATCAAAAGTAATATTACATTAAATAATTCGCTTTATAATTTTTTTAGGTTTTACATTTTTTATTTTGCTAAACAATTCTTCTATTGCGTTTAAATATTCAAGTTTTTTTTCTAATTTTTCTGGATTATGCGCGAGTACATCACAGTGCTGGATCATATATCTTTTTTGACTTAATTCCAAATTAGTTTCAATATCTTTTTTTGTAATAATATTATCGTGATTTAAAATTAAGTAGCAAATTTTATCTATATATTCACTCGGATATTCTAAATTAGTTAATATTTTATTTGATATTAAAGAAGATACTTTAGGATGACCTTGAAAATGTCTAATAATTCCATCTTGATAACTATGTGGTTTGCCTATGTCATGAAGTAGCAAACATAATCTTAAATCAAAATCATTTTCCGAAAAACTTAAAGCAAGTAAAGTGTGGTTCCACACGTCTAAATGGTGATACGGATTATTGTGCGGAAAATTAAACATATCTTTTATTTCTGGGATAATATCTACTAATATGTTTAAATTATTATTAATACTTTGAACAACATTATCACTACATAAAATTTCTTCTAATAGTTTTCTTTTTTCTTCATTACACATTAATATCAATCCTTATTATAATTTCTTAAAAACTCTTGTAAGTTAACTGCAACATTTTTAGGTAGTATTTCTTCTAATTCTTCAAGGCTTGAATCTTTCATTTTATTTATTGTTTTAAATTTCTTAAGTAGTTCTTTTTTCCTTTTATCTCCAATACCTTCTACATTATCTAAAACACTAGATAAACTTCCTTTACTTCTTATTTGCTTATGATAATTGATTGTAAACTCGTGTACTTCATCCTGCATTCTTTCAAGCATGTAAAATAGATTGCTTTTTTTATCTATTATAACCTCTTCAATTGGGTCAAATGCAAGAAGTGCGCTTGTTGTATGCTTATCATCTTTTTTTAGACCTACAACAGGTATATTAAGGCATAAACTATTAATTACATCACGAGCAATATTAATCTGTCCTATACCTCCATCTACTATGATTAAATCAGGTCTTTCTAAGTTATCTTTTAGAACTCTAAAATATCTTCTATAAATAACTTCTCTCATAGTTCCATAATCATCATTAGTATCTATACTTATTTTAAATTTGCGATAATTATTTTTACTAGGTCTACCATCTATAAATACAACCATACCAGATACATTATAAGTTCCAAAAAGATGAGCATTATCAAATATCTCTATTCTAGATAATTTATCTAGTTTAAGTAAATCTCTTAACTCTTCATTAGCAACTACTGTCTTCTCTTCATCTTTCTTAATTAGTTCAAACTTCTCATTTAATGATATTTTAGCATTATCACATGCCATATTTACTAACTTTAACTTTTCACCTTTAATAGGTTTTTTAACATTCATATCTAAGTATTCACTAAGTAGTTTATCATCTATTATATTTGGAACTAATACTTCTTTTGGTTTATTTAGATTAGTATAAAATCTAGCTATAAACCTAGTTAGTTCTTCTTCAATACTATCTACTACATCAAATATTCTAGATTTTCTTTCAACTATTTTAGAACCTCTTATAAAAAATACTTGTATACTTAAATAGCCCTTATCAAAGTAGTATCCAAATATATCTCTATCTACATTATCTTTAAGTTCTACTTCCTGATTTGTGAGTGTTATATTTATATAATCAAGTAATTCTTTATACTCTTTTGCTTTTTCAAAGTGCATTAAACTACTTTCATATTCCATCTTTTCTTTTAGTTTATTTGTAACTATTGAGTGGTCTCCCTTTAAAAACTTTATTATTTCGTTTTTCATTTCGTTTATTTGACTTGACTCTACTTTATTAGAACAATATCCTAAGCATTCGCCAATGTGATAGTACAAACAAGGTCTTTTACCATATGTATTACACTTTCTTAAAGGATATATTCTATTTAATAGATTTACTGTACTTCGTGCGGCTGTTACATTAGGATATGGCCCGTATAAGTATTTTGCTTTTCTTTTTCTATTAATATTTCTTATTACTTTTAAAGTTGGAACTTTCTCGTCTGTGAGTTCTATATATGGATAACTTTTATCATCTCTAAGTAGAATATTATACTTAGGATCATACTTTTTAATTAAATTAATTTCTAATATTAAAGATTCTATCTCACTATTAACTACTATATATTCAAAGTCATCTATTTCACTAACTAATTTAGCAGTCTTACCGTAGTGCGTACCTCTAAAATAAGAATTAACTCTATTCTTTAACTTTTTAGCTTTACCTACATATATTATTACGCCATCTTTATTCTTCATAAGATAACATCCAGGTTTTTGAGGAAGTAATAATAATTTGTCTCTTAGTTTGTTTTTATCCATAAATCTCACCGAAAATATTATAACATGTATTACAAAATTAGTAAATTTAATTATATTCACTAAAAAGAAAAAGGAAAATGTTAATCTTCCTTTAAGTTGTAATTGAAGTCCAAGGTAATTTTGCAACATCATGTTGCAAAAAATGTCGCAAGAAAGTGTCGTAATAAATTTATTAAAATTTTTTATCTCCATCATGTCTGTTAATTCTTCATCTGAGTCTTTATCGTATAATCTATATTTACTTTTGTTCCATCATCTAACTCTACTATTAAATCTACTTCTACTTTTTTATCCCTATATGGTCTTCCTATTAATTCGCTATTTTGTTTTTCTTCTAACATATGTCTCCTTTCTTTCACTTTTTTGTGCAAAAAATTTAAAAAAGTGAAAATTTCACATAAATATTTAATTTAAAGAACTAAAATATAAAATTTATTCTGAACATAAATTTCTATATTAATATATTTTATACACATAAATTAAAGTATCAGCAAAACCTTATAGAAGGTTTTGCTGATACCCCCTTCCCCTTTTAAGATTAAAACTTATTAATCTTCTTACTTGGTGGAAAGTCATCTTATAAAGTTACTTTCAATAGTAATGGTGGTTCTCCTGTCGATACT
>CANQAT010000036.1 GCA_947588925.1 uncultured Bacilli bacterium
GTTGCTAATGATGCGAGAATTTCATACGAACAAGCAACTAAAAAATCAGCAATATCAAATAAAAATGCACTTAACTATAAATATATCGATGAAAAAAAAGAAATAGATAATAAAAATAATTAAAAAATAAGGTACTATATATAAATAAGGATAGAAAGTTTAAAACTTTGGTGAGTTATAGTAATAACTCCATCACTTAATAAAAGTTTTAAATTTCAAAGTGATTGGCCATACAATAATTCACAGATATACTTGCTTCAACCAATTATTAATGATTTAAATAATGATGATAATAGGAAACTTGAAAAAGATCAAGATGGATATGTAATAACTAGTAAGGTAAATTACTCTTCTGAAAAAGACTTTGTAAGTCAAAAAGTGTATGTTGATAAAGATAAGAATATAACAAAAGTAGAAGTAGTAGATAATGATGGAAATGTAAGAATGAGTTTAAAGGTAATAGATATAGATTATAAAGCAAAATTTGATGATAACTATTTTAATGCTAGTACATATCAAAGTAATATAGATGATAGTGATAATGATAATAGCGAAACTACTTCTAAACTTGATGAAATAGTATTTCCTATGTATGTACCTATAGATACACAGTTAACTGGTCAAGATGTTGTAGAAACTAGCAATGGGGAAAGAGTTATACTAACATTTGGTGGGGAAAAACCATTTGTAATAGTCCAAGAAACTCTTTCAAACGATAATACTACTAACTATGTATATGGTGATCCTTATCTAATAGTAGATACAGTAGGTTCAATAACAGATACTTCATTATCATGGATAAGTAATGGAATTGAGTATTCTGTTATGTCAGATACTATGAATATTGATGAACTTTTAACGGTTGCGCAATCAATAAGTGTAAAAGCAGTAGCAAAATAATTGAAAAAATAAATAAATGTGTGCTATAATATTAACTGGTGATGTAAATGAAGAAGGCAAAATTGGCAAAAACAGTTAAAAAACAAGAGATAAAAATGGAAACAAACGAATATTCATTTAAAAATTTAATGACTATATTAATTACAATTGTAGTTATATTTGGAATATTTTATTTCATAACAACTTTAGTAGTTAAACCTATAAAAGAAAGTTATGTACCTGATATGAATGATGATGAGTTTGAATTTAAATTTGATTCTATAACTTTAAATCACTTATTAGATAGAAAAGAAAAAGAATATTATGTAATAGCTACTAAGAGTTATCAAGGAAGTAAAGCAGATTACAAAGTAATTTTTAATGAATATATTGATAAATATTTAGATGAAGATGACGCAAAACCATTTTATAGTGTTAATTTAAGTGACACATTTAATAGTGAGTATATGTCAGATAGTGTAAATATATCAAATAATCTTACTAAATTAAAGTTAAATGACAATACTTTATTTAAGATTAAAAATGGGAAAATAGATAAGTATTATGTTGGAAATAAGGCTATTTTAGACGCACTATCTTCTTTAATTAAAACTGATAAATAGAGTTCGTATGAACTCTTTTTAGTATATTTATTTTTAAATTAATTATACTAATAATGGTGAATAATATGAATACGTTTTTATTATGTATTAAGATATTTTGTGCAAGACTAATAGATGTTTCACTTGGAACATTTAGAACAATTAATACTGTTAAGGGAAGAGATTTAATAGCCTCACTCATTGGTATAGTAGAAATAACGGTATGGTTTTTAGTAGTTAAAGAAGCTTTAAATACTACTAATAATAGTGTTTTTATAGTTATATCTTATGCACTTGGTTTTGCAGTTGGAACATATATAGGCGGTAAAATATCTAAGGTATTTATTAAATCTAATTTAGAAGTACAAGTAATACTATCTAGTAAAGATGATAATATTGTAAGTGAGATTAGGAAAAATGGTTATGGGGTAACTGCTATTGATGTAAAGGGAAGTAAGGACGTTAAGTATATGTTATATATTCAAATAAGAGATAATACACTAGAAAAATTAAAAAGATTGGTAAGAAAATTAGATAATAAAGCATTTATAGTAGTAAATGAGACAAAGTATGTAGAAAACGGTTATTTTGGATTAGGTAAATAAATATAATTAAATTGGTGATACTATGTTGATATTAAAAGGAATAATCATTGGAGTTGGAAAAATTATTCCGGGTGTTAGTGGTTCAATGCTTGCAATATCAATGGGAATATATCAAAGATTAATAGATTCAATTAATAACTTTTTTAAATATCCTAAAAATAATTTTAAATTTTTATTTAAAATAGCTATTGGTGTTATAATTTCTATAGTGTTTTTAAGTAATATAATACTTAAGTGTTTAGATAATTACTATTTAATAACTATGTTTTTCTTTATAGGATTAATAATTGGTGGGACTAAAGATATAAAGGTTAATATAGATAAAAAGAATAATTATATAGCGTATATATCTTTTATAGTAGTAACACTACTAGGATTAATTTCTATAGATAATGAGATAGTTATAACAAATAATATTTTAAATTTTTTATATTTTATATTTATAGGATTTATAGACGCATTTACAATGGTAGTTCCGGGAATTAGTGGGACTGCAACTCTTATGATGTTAGGGGCTTATAGTAGTGTTATTTATATGTTTTCTAATATATTTGATGTTAGTAATTTTAAAGTATTAATTCCCTTTTCAGTAGGAATGGTACTTGGAATACTTATTACAGTTAAAATAGTTAATTATTTGTTTAATAAACATAAATCTAAAACATATAGTGCGATATTAGGTTTTAGTATGTCTACTATTGCTTTAATGTTTATTAGAAGTATTAAGTCATTTTATACTTTAAAAGATTTAATATTAGCCTTTATACTTTTAATATTTGGAATTTATCTATCAAAAGTGATAAATAAAGCTTTTAATTCATAGAAATTTAAAAAATTAATCACTTTTTATGATTAATTTTATATAAAATTATACATCCAATTATTGAAATACCAATTCCTAGGAATACAAAACTAATTTCTGTAAAAAGAATTAATGATAATAGAAAAAGTAATATGCTGAGTATTAAACTATATTTTATTAAATCATTTTTCAATTATTCTTTCACTTCCATGTAGATTTAAGTCTACAGTATGTTTTGGTTTTCTTTTTTCAACAGGCAAAGTTTCTACCCATTTTTCACCATCCCATTTTTTTAAACAGTTAGGGCTGTACCACTCTTTTAATACTTTTTCTATATTGTTAAATGAGTAAAATTTTCTTCCTTCAAAATCATATAATTTGAATGGATAAATATCTTTAGCTAAAAATACTGGTTCATGACTTAGTTTTGTCCATGGATATGATATTGTTTGACCTGCAAGGCTACTATTTACATTTTTCATAGAATATCTTTTTGAAAGCCACTGTGTGAATTTTTTAAATGGTACTGGATTTATATGTAAGTTATCTAGTAAAACTATAAATACCATTGCTATTCTAATAAGTGTTCGGTTTAATACATGTATAAATCTATTTTCACTCATATGATCGTAAATTATTACATCTACAAATATTCCATCTCCTGATTTACATCTATTTTTAAGTAAAAAGTTAGTCTCTTCTATAAATGTATTTTTCTTTCTAATTTTCATAGAAGGACCTGCTATTGTATTAAATCTTTTATCTGTTTCAAAGCACTGAAAGTAAAAATTCTCTCCCAAATCTTTTTTTAAAGCTTCTATAAATCTATCCCAGTCTTCTCTTTTAACACATACATCGATATCATCATCCCATGGAATAAAGCCTTTATAGTTTACTGCACCCAAAGCGCTTCCAGCAATGAGTGCATAATCTATTTTATTTTTAACACACACTCTATGTAATTCATCCATAACAGTTAATACTTCGAGTTGTAAATCACGTACTGTTATTTTCTTCCCATTTTTTTCACATATTACATAGTCTTTGCGTTCTTTAATGCAATCATTTTCTTTTTTCATATGTTCACTTCCTATAATAATTTTACATTAAAAGGTAATTTTAATCAACTATTTGGGCTTCTATTTACACACTTTTAACTAGTTTGAATACATTATTATAGAAAGTGAAAGGGTGGATTATATATGTGCAATAACAATACAGATCAAGAAAGTTGCCGTTGCATAGCAGAAATCCTTACAGTTATAAATGTACTTCAACAAAATGCAAATTGTTGTGGGGATACTTGTTTAGAGACTTGTGATAGAGGATTTTTGGGATGTGGAACTACAACTTTAGGTTGTAATACAAGACCAGTAGTTTTATATACTTGCTGTGGTAATGGAACTCCTTGGAGCATGCCAACTACTCGTGAAAATGTAGTATGTGGTGAGGAAGGTGCAGTGTGCTCTAACGTATTTAGAGTTGAAAAAATTGATGGATGTTGCGCGACATTTAGAGTTTTAGCAGCAAATCCAGATACTACATCTATTTATCCTTATGTAGCAACTAACTCATTCTTTACAATGAATTTAAACTGCGTTTGTGTACTTAGATGTTTGCCAGATACATACATTGAATGTGTATAAAAAGACTTAGGTCTTTTTTTGTTTATATATTGTTATTTTTTTAAACAGATGATAAAATATAAACGAGGAGTGAAGAGTATGTTTTGTTTTAATTGTGGTAATAGTTTAAATGAGGGATCAAAGTTTTGTCCTAACTGTGGTATGAAAGTAAAGGAAGATAAAGTTATAGTTCAAAGTCAAACAGAGCAGTATGTTACTACAAATAGAAGTGGTTTAGCAACTGCAAGTTTAGTACTTGGTATAATAGATGTAGTATTTGTAGTGTTTTCATGTCTTTTAACAGTTTCATTTTCTGCATATATAATAGATAAACACGCAAGTATTCTTTATCATTTAACTGATAGTGAAGTTGTAGAAAACATTGCAACAGTTATACTTATAAATATATTGCCATTTCTAATGGCAGCTACAGGATTGCCACTAGGACTATTTAGTAATGTTAAAAATAAAGATAATAAAGGTTTTAAAATAGCAGGAATTATACTTAATACTATAACAGTATTCTTATGTATAATTCAATTAATTGTTGTAGTATCATTAACATTTAGTGCTTCATAAAATGAAGCTTTTTTTTGTATATAATTAATGTAAATGTACAAAATATTAAAGAAATATATAAAGGTATTGCAAAATATTTATTTGCAAGATATAATATATTTGTAAGACTATGTAAATTGTTTACACTTATACTTTTAGATAAACTAACATTTAAAGGTAATGTTTTAGAAAAATCAATAATTTTTATAAAAAAATTTAGCTCTCCCCCTTGACAGGGGGGGGGGGGGGGGGGGATGATAAAATAAAAGTATAAGTATAAAATAAGGAGGTTATTATGAAAAATAAAGGTTTTACACTTATAGAATTATTAGCAGTAATAGTAATACTTGCTATTATTGCACTTATAGCTGTACCAATAATATTAAATATAATTGGAGATGCTAAAGGACAGTCCGTTGAAAGGAGTATAGAATTATATGGAAATGCAATAAAGAATGCAGTAGCCGATTATTCATTAAAACATCCAACAGAAGAAGGAATCACATTTGATGATATAAAAGATAGTATAGAATATGAAGGTTCTAAAGTAGAATGTGAAACACATGAAATATATAGTGATGGTAATATATGGTTAAAGGATTGTACAGTAAATGATAGCCCTGTAGAATATGAATATGGAAAAAGGATAATAATGCCAGGTTCATATTATGGATGGTGGTTAGAAGATGAAAATCTAACAGTTGGAGGATCTCTACCAAATGAATTATTACAAAATCCCCCTGAAGGAAAAGAGTTTTATTTGAAATTAGATACAGATGGAAACACAGTATCATCGGCTTATGCGTGTTTTAAAAGAAAAGGAAATGAATATTGCTTAAAGGGATATGATAAAGAGGCTTTTGAGGCTAATACTGAAATAATAAAAAATGCATTTAGTGATAAAGTTAATACTAATTCTTGTTCTTTTTCCGCCTCTCGCTCTTATTGCTATGATGGATCGCTCTATGTCAGCGCCGGTTCTGGTGGCGCTGTGGGTGCGGATGATGTCGTGAGCTATTGCAGTGTGTATAGTGATGGTGCTTTCTATTGTGGAGAGTAGTAGCTCTGCCCTCAGGGATCTTAGATCTTTGATCCCAATTTGCCGCAAGGCAAATTAAAGTGCCGAACGCTAGTGTAGGCACAAAATGTCGATGTCTCTTTGGGACATTGACAAGCGTTTTGTAGTATGTTGTATGACGTAATAAAAAAATAGGTTTCCCTATTTTTTTTGTGACTTAATGTCAATAATATCCCCTATTGGTATTAAATCATTATCCATAGTAATTATGTAATCTTTATTTCTTCCTATTATTCTTTTGGTGATTTTCTTATCTTTTAAAGTTATATCAACGTTTGCTTTATATACATAGTTTGGGGAAGAAAATATATCATTAATCTTTTGTTTAATTGTTTTTGTATCAACTATTTCATTAGTACTATTATCGTTACTGCTATAATAAACACTTCTATTGTTATTAAACTTTTTATCTATTTTACTTTGAAATACTTTTGGTAAATCTTTCACTAAATCACCTCTAACTAATTATATTAATAAAAACTAAAAATAGAACTTTAAATATAATATCTCATATATTAAAATAGAGGTGAATTTATGTATACAATATATCAGGTAGAATATGGGGATACAATAGATACTATTGCAAGAAAAACTAATACTACAAGTGATGATATAAAAGCTCTAAATGGATTTAATAACGATTCTGATTTAGTTGTTGGAAGTCTTGTTATAGTACCTAGAGCTCAGTCACAAGTATTTGAAACTTATAGAGTAAATCCGGGTGACTCTATATATGCGATTGCTAAAATGTATAATGTAGATCCTGATACATTACTTATGCTTAATGGATTAAATAAAAGTGATTATATTTATCCTAATCAAGAGATAACTGTTCCAAGTAGGGATGTTATCGTTTATGTAACTAAAGAGGGAGATACAATAGACGCTATAATAAATAACCTTGGGGTAGATGCAAATACATTTAATAAAGAAAATGAAAGAATATTTGTTGTTAGTGACCAGTTAGTAGTTCATAAGAAAGAGAAATAACAAAAAACTCTTTTTTTTTTAATTAAAATAAGATATAATTGTTTTAGGAAAAAGGTGGTTTAAAGTGAATACTAATTTCAGTGTACTTAAAAACTATGGAGAGGATTTAACTGCAAAGACTTATGTAACAGATCCCGCAATAGCTCGTGATGAAGAGTTAAAAAAACTTATGATGACTTTACTAACACCAGAGAAGTCTGCTCTTTTAGTAGGTAAAGCAGGTGTTGGTAAAACATCTATAGTAGAAGGTTTATCATATAGAATACTTAATAATGCAGTGCCATTTGTATTACAAGGATATAGAGTAATAAAGATAAATTCATCCTCACTACTAGGTAAAATAAATATTAATGGTAAAGAAGAGATGGTAGTAACTTTACTTGTAGAAGAGTTAAAGAATGTGACTAAAACAATAATATTTATAGATGAAATACATACATTGATTGGCAATAACTCTGAATTTTCTATGGATCTTGCAAACATACTTAAGCCTGCTATCGATAGGGGAGCAGTTAAATTAATAGGTGCGACTACTGATATAGAATATAATACATATATAATAAGAGATAGGGCTTTCTTAAGAAGATTTGAGAGAATTGATGTATTAGAGCCAAATGAGGCAACAACAATAGAGATACTTTATAGAAGTCTACCTAAAATAGAGAAAAGTACAGGAATTAAATTTAAATATAATGAATATGTGACTAGAATGTTGCTTGAAGCTATTGTAAGTGCGACTAGTGAATATAAAAGAGTATATGGCCTTGGTGCGATGTATCCTGATATAGCCTTTTCAGTACTTACAGCAGCGTTTTCACAAGCGCTTTATCAAAATAGAGCTTTAGTAAATTGTCTTGATGTGTATAATGCGATTAAGACAAGTAAAAGAATTTATCCAGATTCTATAGTAAGAGAACTTAACTTATTCAGAGAAAAGTTTAAAGATGTAGCAAAAGAAGATGGAGTTAGTCTACCTTTAGTTACTATAAATGATATAAATAATGGAATGAATTATTAAACATAAGGAGATTATAATGAGAGAAATACCGAAAAAGAATTATTTAATTTTAGCAGTATTACTAGTAGTAACAATATTACTTACTTTGATGTTTTCAAATATATATAAGAATAAAGAAAAATTAGTTTCTGCATTCTATTTGGAATCAAATAACATCGCGCCAAATGAGTTTGATGAATACTTGATGGAAAACCCAGATTTAATTATATATGTATCTGATAAATACGATTTATCTCATGAAAAGTTTGAAGAAGATTTTGAAAACAAGTTAAAAGATTTAAATATAAAAAATAACTTAGTATATATAGATAAGAATGAAATAGATAAATCTTTTATAAATAAATTAAAAAATGAGTATGATGTAAATATAGATATATCAAAAACACCACTAATCATAGTTATGGTTGAGAAGAGTGTTACTAAAGTAGTTCAAGTTTCAAACGATTCAAATGTAGATTCAATAATAAATTATGAGGTGTTTAAATGATTAATGTAGTACTTTATGAACCTGAAATACCACAAAATACTGGTAATATAATGAGAACGTGTGCGGGTACTTACACTCTGTTGCACTTAATTAAACCCTTAGGTTTTTCATTAAATGATAAGTATTTAAAAAGAAGTGGCGTAAATTATATAGAACACTGTGATTATCATGTATATGAGGATTATGATGATTTTTTAGATAAGAATAAGGATGGAGAGTTTTATTATTTAACTAGATACGGGAAAAAGCCACACAGCTCTGTTGACTTTAGTGACAAGAGTAAAAATATATATCTTATATTTGGTAAAGAAAGTACTGGAATTCCTAAAGAGATTTTAAAAAGTCACTTAGATAGGTGTCTTAGAATACCTACTAATTCTTATATAAGAGCTCTTAATTTATCTAACTGTGTTGCTCTTGTTCTATTTGAGGTATTAAGACAACAGGATTATCCTAATTTATCTAAAGTAGAAACAATAAAGGGTGAGGATTATTTGGAAAAATAGTGTTGTAATTTTTTTTCAAACGTGTTATTATTATATATAGAATAAGGAGGGACTTATGAGAGATGTTTTAGAGTATATTATGGCTAATTATACTTGGCTTTTGGGTGGAGCAATTATAATCCTCCTTGCTATTATAGGAAGTTACGCTGATAAAACTAACTTTGGTCAAGGTAAAGAAACTAAAGATGATAAAAAAAATAAGAAAGATGAGGATACTGCTTTAAAACCTAAAGAAGAGGTAAATGATTCTTTAGATGATCAAAATAAAGAAGATGTAGATATTCAAAGTACGGAAACTATTGAGGAACCAGCTTTAGAGGAAGTTGTAGAGCCAGTTGAGGATAACCAGGTAGTGGATACAAGTGAAACCAGTGAGGACCAAAGTAGAGATGAACAGTTTGAAAAGCTTGATCAAGAGTTTAATAAATTAATGCCAGAAAAGGAAGTAATTAACGATGACCTCTTGGACGAAATAGATAATTTATCACTAGATAAAACTGGAAAGATACCTTCAAGTGAAATACCTGATTTAGATGATGTAGAATTACCAGAAATAAAACAATTAAAACAAGAAGATGAAGATATTTGGAAATTTTAAAAGTAGACGTTGTCTACTTTTTGTTTGCCGATAAATTTATAATGACATCCATATCATCGTCAGAGGCGATTATGTTTTTGTGTATCTCGCCACATTTCATACATTTATAAATTATTTTATAAGTATCTTTAAATTTTTCAATTTCAATTGGCTTTAGTAAGCCTTTACAATTATTTGCCCTGTCTCCAGGATTTATATCTACGTGTTTAGAATATAAACAGTATGGACAGTGATCTCTTGAACTATAATTTAATTTTTCTACTTTTTTGTTGCAGTTTTCACATATAAATTCTTCATCTAACATGTTAAATCTTTTCATAATTACACCCCTCTAATTATATAATTTTATTAAACAGAAGTAAATAACCTATAGAAATTTGTTTTGACTTTTATAGATATATATGGTATATTCTAATAGGATGGAATGATAGAATGAATAATGAACAAAAATTAAATGAACGTAAAAATGTATTTTCAACTAGGGAGACTATATTATTAGTTATTCTTTCACTAATTATAGGTATTTCTATGGGAATGCTTTTGAAAAGAAATAGTATAAATATAGAAGACTATAAAACAGATAACAAATATTTAAACGAGTTTATAGATAATTATGAATATATTGTAAATAGTTATTATAAAGATATAGATGAGGAAAAACTTGTAAGTAGTGCGATTGCGGGAATGATGGAATCACTAGATGATCCTTATTCAATGTATTTTGATGAAAGTGAGACTGACAATTTTTCAGCTACCTTAGATGGAAGTTATGAGGGTGTTGGAATTCAAGTTACAAAAGATGATGAAACTGGTTATATGTTAATAACATCTGTTTTTAAAAATTCTCCTGCAGCTTCAGCTAATCTAATACCGGGCGATATGATAACTGAAGTAGATGGCAATCTTGCAAAAGATTTATCCTCTAGTGAATTTAGTTCTATTATAAGGAACGGGAAGAAAGATACATATAATTTAAAAATAATTAGGGATAATAAAGAGATTTCTGTTACGCTAAATAAAAAGGTAGTAACTCTTACATCAGTTACATCTGATATATATGAAGAAAATGATAAAAAAATAGGTTATATATATATAGGAGTATTTGCAAGTAATACCTATGAACAGTTTAAAACTGAGTTAGAAAATTTAGAAAAACAAAATATAGATTATTTAATATTAGATGTAAGGGGCAATACAGGTGGACACCTAACTGCAGTAGATTCTATACTCGACTTATTTTTAAACAAAGATCAGATTATGTATCAATTTAATCAAAACGGAAATATTACTAAGACATATGGAAAAGGTAGTGGTACCAAGGATTATGAAATAGTATTATTAGGTGATGAAGTTAGTGCGTCAGCCTCTGAAGTATTAATAGCTGGTATAAAAGAAAATCTTGGATCAAAACTAATTGGCAAAAAAACATATGGGAAAGGCACTGTACAAGAACTTGTGAAACTTCCTGATGGAACACAATACAAAATAACTGTAAAAAAATGGTTAACTCCAAATGGGAACTGGGTAAACGATAGTAATGGTATTGTACCTGATATCGATGTAGATCTAGATTTAAAATATTATGAGACTTATGAGGCGAGCGATGACACACAACTTGAGGCTGCCTTAAAATATATAAAAGAAAAATAAACACTTACAAGTGTTTTTTCTTATATAAATGTTTAAAAAAATATAAAAAGTATGATATAATTCTTATAGGTGATTTAATTTGAAAAACATGTGTATAGGAGATAAACTAGAAATACAGTGCTACAAACACAATAAAAAAGTTCATAGAGCTTGGCAGGAAGCAATAGTATTAGATATTAAAAAAGATTACATTGTATTTGGGAATAATAAAACTCAAGTGATAGAATCAGAGGGTACCACTTGGAGGACAAAAGAACCTGCTATTATGTATTTCTTTAGAAATAAGTGGTATAACATAATTGCGCAGATGAAAAAAGACGGTATATATTATTATTGTAATATAGCTACGCCATTTATAATAGAAGAAAACACAATCAAGTATATCGATTATGATTTAGACCTTAGGATATTTCCGAGAGGCGAATATAAAATATTAGATAAACTCGAGTATGAATATCATAAAAATAAAATGAATTATTCATCTGACTTAGATAAAGTTATAAATAATGCGCTAACGGAATTAATAAGCGAGTATAAGTCTAAGGCTATAATGTTTGATTCGAAAACTAATAAAGAATATTTAGAAGAATACATGAATTTGAAAAAAGAATTAGAAAATAGTAATTTTGAATAAAATTGTGAATATAATAAATTGTAAAAGAAGAATGTTAAAAAATTTCGCTATGTTGTAAATTTTGGGGGCTAGTGATATAATGGTAGTGTCGAGAATGAATTTAGAAAGGATATCTTTGATTGGTCAGTCAATCTAAATTCGTTCTCGACAAATGAATACTTCGGCTGACCAATCAAAGATATTTTTAGGTATAGAACAATGATAGATAAATTAGAATCATTATTACCAAAAGAATTGGAGAAAGTAATTAATAAATTACAAGATATATTAATTCAAAAAGAACATAGTAAAGGAATTATTGATTTAGTCATTAATAAAGAACGACAAGATTTTTATTGTCCTAAATGTGGGAGTATCAATATTAAAAAGAATGGAAAATATAAAAATAGACAACTGTATAAATGTAAAGATTGTAATAAAAAATTTAATGAGTTAACAAACACACCATTTCATCATACAAGACTTAATTATAAACAAATTGAAACAGCCTATGAATGTTTAGTAGATAAATTAACTATTAGAAAATCAGCAAAGAAAATAGGAGTCAGTACAAGAACCGCATTTACATTAAGATTTAAATTGATTACGTGCTTAAAAGAAACAAAAGAAAAGGATAAATTAACAGGTAATATAGAATTAGATGAATATTATTTATCTGTAAATTTAAAAGGTACAAAAAAAGAAAATATGCCTAGAATTTCAAAGCCAAGAAAGAAACATGGAACGGGGAAATCAGGAATTAGCAGACATACTATTTGTGTTACTTCTGGAATAGATGAAAAAGATCATATACTTCTAAAAGTAGCGGGTGCAGGAAGTGTTACATCAGATATGATAAAAAATACAATTGTTAATAAGATTCAAAATTCAACAAAGATAGTTGCTGATTGTAAAAGTTCCTATGAAAGTGTTGCATTAGAAAACAATTGGAATTTAAAGCAAGTCAAGTCAAAATGTTATACAGATCATGAAGGGAATCTAGCAAATATTAACTCTCTTCATTCAGAATTAACGTTATTTTTATCACAATTTCATGGAGTTTCTACAAAGCATTTGCAAGAATATTTAGACTGGTTTTCATTTTCAAAATATCAAAATTATTCAGTAGATTATATAGAACAGCCAAACAGTTTTGAAAAAAATACAGTAACAAAGAAAACTGAAATAAAATATTCTAATGTTTATAATAATTATAGTATTTTTGACTTCTTTGAATTATATAATGATTATAACTATCAGCCCCCAAAATTTACAACATAGCGAAAAATTTTAAAAAAGGTATTGACTTTCTTCTTTTTCACTGGTATATTATAAACGTTTTCGAAAAAAACGCGAAAAAAAGTTAACAAAATTTAAAAAATAAAAAAATTTCAAAAAAAGTATTGACTTTAAATTTTAAATTTGTTATATTAGTATCACGTTGTGCGGGAAAATGTCGAATTATCACATATTTCAAGCATTTCGTAAACAAAAACGTCAAATTGAAAAAAGTTAAAAATTTTTCAAAAAAAGTATTGACTTTATAATTTCAATTTGATATACTGAATCTGCTCTTCACAAAAAGGGCAAGAATGATCTTTGAAAACTGAGCAAAATGTCAATTCACTAATAGTTAGGAAAAAACAATTCAATTTAAAAAATAATTTTTTTTTGGAGAGTTTGATCCTGGCTCAGGATGAACGCTGGCGGCATGCCTAAGACATGCAAGTCGAACGAAGTGGCCCAACAAAAACTATGTGCTTGCACAGAGTTCGCGATGGAATTTCCACTTAGTGGCAGACGGGTGAGTAACACGTAAGTAATCTGCCTTAGAGACTGGAATAATGTTTGGAAACGAACACTAATACCGGATATATCACGTTTAGATAACTAGATGTGCTGAAAGGGGCGTCTGCTCCACTCTAAGATGAGCTTGCGGCGTATTAACTAGTTGGTAGGGTAATGGCCTACCAAGGTGACGATGCGTAGCCGAACTGAGAGGTTGATCGGCCACATTGGGACTGAGACACGGCCCAAACTCCTACGGGAGGCAGCAGTTAGGAATATTCGTCAATGGGGGAAACCCTGAACGAGCAATGCCGCGTGAGTGATGACGGTCTTTATGATTGTAAAACTCTGTTGTAAGGAACGAACCCTTAAGATAGGAAATGATCTTAAGCTGACGGTACCTTACCAGAAAGCCCCGGCTAACTACGTGCCAGCAGCCGCGGTAATACGTAGGGGGCGAGCGTTATCCGGATTTATTGGGCGTAAAGCGTGTGTAGGCGGTTTATTAAGTCTAAGATCAAATCCCGAGGCTTAACCTCGGTTCGTTTTAGAAACTGGTAGACTTGAGTGCAGTAGAGGCAAGTGGAATTTCTAGTGTAGCGGTTAAATGCGTAGATATTAGAAGGAACACCAGTGGCGAAGGCGGCTTGCTGGGCCATTACTGACGCTGAGACACGAAAGCGTGGGGAGCAAATAGGATTAGATACCCTAGTAGTCCACGC
>CANQAT010000037.1 GCA_947588925.1 uncultured Bacilli bacterium
TTTTTTTTTTTCCCCCCCCCCCCCCCCCCCCTGTCAAGTGGGGAGCTAAATTTTTTTGAAAAAATTTTTGATTTTTTGAAAACATTACTTTTGCACGTTTATTTATATTAAAGTATAGGTGTAAACAATTTGTAAAAACATAAAAAAGACAGTTTATTCTGTCTATTTATGATATGTCTCATTATTATTTATTTTAAATGATCTATAGATTTGTTCTAATAAATTAACTCTAAATAACTGATGAGGAAATGTCATTTTAGAAAATGATAATCTATAATTACTTCTTCCTTTTATATCTTTATGTATTCCATTTGATCCACCAATAATAAAAGTAATATTTGAATTTGTATTATATATATCATTAAGTTTTTGTGCGAACTCTAAACTAGTTAACATATTACCTTCTATTTCTAAAGTAATTACATAGTCTTTATCATCTATATATTTTTCTATTAACTCTTTTTCTTTTGATAATGATATATCTATATTATCTATATTAACATCATTTACTTCTATTATTTCTAATTTAGTATATTTAGACAATCTTTTCTTATATTCATTTAGCGCTTCCACCAAATACTTCTCTTTTATTTTACCAACACATATTATTTTTATCATACATCTATAAACTCCGTCATTTCATTTTGCCTAGCTACTCTTATATCATCAAACTTTATATCTTTTCTTTTTAATGTATCTTTTAAAGTGGACAAAGCAAGAGTTTCTGTATTATTTTGTTCACTAAGGTGAGCAAGTATTATATGATTTGTATTATCTCCTATTAATTTAGATAAATAATAAGCTGAGTCTTTATTAGATAAGTGCCCCTTATCACTTAATATTCTTATTTTTGTTTGATATGGATAGTTTGGATTATTCATTAGTTTTTCTATATCATGATTACTTTCAAATACATATAAATTTTTATTTTTTATATAATCAAAAATATTTTCATTTATATATCCTGTATCAGTTATATAAACCATAGACTTATTATCTTCTTCTATTACAAATCCTTTTATATCTGTAACATCATGAGATAGTCTAACTGATTTAATTTTTATATCACTTTCTATGTCTATTACTTCTTCACTACTAATATTTTCTATATTTAAATTAGCTTCTTTTAATATCTTATTTGATATATATACTAGTGGCTTATATTTCTTTGAAAATACTTTTAATCCACTTATGTGATCTACATGTGCATGTGTGATTAAAACTATATCTATATCACTAGGTTCTACCCCTAATGATTTCAAAGACTTTTCAACGTAAAGAGAACTCGTACCTATATCTATTAATATTTTATGGTTTTGTGTTTCTATATAAGTAGAGTTTCCCTTACTTCCACTAGATAATACGCATACTTTCATCGGTAGTAATTCAAAGGATTAGTAGTGCATGAATATCTAGCGCATGTTCTTATTTCAAAGTGAAGGTGTGGTCCACTTGACCATCCTGTTGAACCTACGTATCCTATTATTTGA
Organism: uncultured Bacilli bacterium; assembly: GCA_947588925.1. GTDB lineage: Bacteria > Bacillota_I > Bacilli_A > RF39 > UBA660 > UMGS1613. Next base: position 1,491 of record CANQAT010000037.1, read on the forward strand.
CCACGTGATACTGTACTTCCAACTGACAAACCACTTTCCCATCTTGACATATGTCCATAAAGTGAATAATATCCATTATTATGATTAATCATAATATATATTCCATAACTTGTATAATTACCTTTACTATCTCTTAATACTTTCATCTCTTCTATAGTACCATTGTTTGCGGCATATATTGGTGAGCCATATCCTGTTCCTGCTATATCAAGTCCAGAGTGGAAATTACCTTCTCCAAATACTTGCAAACGATATCCATAGTATGAAGAGAATGTATAACCGGGATCTGTAGGCCATCCCCAAGAAGTTGTACTACCTACATTAGGGATATATTTTGTACCTATAGTAATAACTCTTGAAATAGGACTTTTTATAGTCTCTTTGCCCTCTGGGTCTACATATGCAATTTCTCCATTTACTCTTTTAACGTTTTGAGTTACTCTTTCAAGTCCATTTTCTCCTTCTTGAGTTACTATTACACTTCCTTGAGATAATGTCTCATCATATTTTTCAATAGTAGAATAAGCTGTTTCTTTATCTACTACTTCATGGCTTTCTGAAACTATTTGAATTTTAGGATCTATTTTTGAAATAGTTACTAAAGTATCTGGTACAAGTAGATTATCACGACTTGTGTACGCTGAATTAAATATTAAAAACTCTTGAACACTTATTTGATTATCAAAAGCAATTGATTCTATTGAATCACCTGTTTTTACTTGTACTGTTTTTTCTTCAAAGTTATCTCCATAGAGTAGATAAGCTGATAAGTCAGTTGCGCTCGTATAAATAGTCTCTTCAACTGGTATATTAACTGCTTTATATGTTATATCTTCTTCTACATATACATTTTCTATTATCGAACCTATGGTAGATATTTCCTCTTGATTATCTTTTTTATATGCTTCATAATCTTCATCATCTATAAATATTGTTATAACATTTTCTATTGCGTCAGAGAATATTTTTCTATCTAGTGTATATATTTCTATGTCTTCTTTACCCTCTGTTTCACTTTTTATTGTAAATAGGTATCCTGCAATAGTACAAGATTTTTTAGCTATTATATTTTTATAAATCTCTTCTGTTGATATTATATCGTCATTGTATGTATAAACTTTTTTTATCTCTATTCCATTTGGTGTGTATACTTCATCTGCATACTCATAAATAGAATTAGTTTCTATATAATCTTTCATCTCTTGTATTGTTTTTGAATCTATATTATATAGTTCTTTTTCTTTATAATAATTTAAGTTTTCTTTATCTAAATCTGTTAAATTATTTGTAGCTATAATATTATTTATTTTATCTTCACTTGGATTTTCTTGAGTATTATTAAACTTATTATATGTATCTATTGCCTCTAAAATTATTTTATATTGTCTTATATTTTCTTTTATGGTATCTGCTTGAGTATTTATATAATTTTCTAAGTCTTGTTTTGAATCTATCATTCCAACTAATTCGTCATCAAGATATACTTGATAATGTGTCTTGGGCTGCTCACCCATCTTTTGGCCAAAGCCTAGAAATATTACTACTAAAGATAAAATTATTACAAATATATATACTCCTATTTTTTTCATAATTCACCTAATTTTCTTCTTTTACATTAGCTACATTTACAAATGTACTAGTGTTTCTTTGAAATATTAATGGAATGTCTGCAAGTGGTCCATTACGGTGTTTCCGAATTACAAATTCCATTAAGCTATTTTCTTTTTCCTTTTCTTCATCTGTACAGTGAAGGAAAGCAACTATGTCTGCATCTTGCTCTATCGCACCAGACTCTCTTAAGTCACTTAGCATAGGTTTTTTATCAGTACGCTGTTCTATTCCACGAGATAATTGTGATAAAGCGATTACTGGAACGTTTAACTCCATCGCCATAGTTTTTAAAGCACGTGATATATCTGCAACTTCTTGCTGTCTATTCGCACCATTTTTACTACTACCTTGAATAAGTGTTAAATAATCTATTACAACTATATCAAGTCCACTAGGACTAGTTGCAAGTTTTCTACACTTACTTCTTATCTCCCCTACAGTATTACCTGCAGTATCATCTATAAATATTTTAGTTCCTGATAGTCTACTTATAGCCTCATTTACTCTTTTCCAATCGGCGTGTTCCAAATTACCGGTCTTTAGTTTAGAACCATCTATTTGACCTACACTAGATAACATACGGCTAGCTAGTTGTTCTGCGCCCATCTCCATGTTAAATAGAGCAACTGTCTTTTTAGAATTAATTGCAATATTTGTTACTATATTTAAGGCTATTGCAGTTTTTCCCATACCCGGACGAGCAGCTATTATTATTAATTCGTGTGGATGAAATCCACTAGTTAGTTTATCTATTTCATAAAAACCACTAGGTATACCTGTTATATCACCTTTATTAGCAGCAAGTTTTTCTAAGTCTGCTTGTGTTTTATAAAGTACATCTTGTATAGATTTAAACTCAGTACTTCTAAGACTTTTAGATACATCAAATATTTTCTTTTCTGCCTCTTCTATAACTGTATTTATATCGTTTGATGTATCGTAGCTATTTGTAATAATACTTGTTGCCTCATCTATAAGTTTTCTTAAGATAGCTTTATCTTCTACTATTTTTATATATTCATCTATGTTCGCACTAGATGGAACACTTTCTATAATCTCTGTTAAATAGTCTATATCTCCAATTTGTTTAAGCCAGTTTCTATTGTTTAATTCATCAGCTACTGTCGTTATATCAACCACACTACCTTTTGAATCTAAATCTTTCATACATTCAAATATCTTACTGTGGTTATCTAAATAAAATTCACTGCCATCAAGTAGTTCTAAAGCTTTTTGAAGTGCTTTTTTAGTTAGAAACATAGAGCCTAATACAGATTGTTCTGCGTCTATATTATGAGGTATTTCTCTATTCATATAAAACCTACTTTCTCAAGTTTATTTTTATGTTAGCAATTACTTTCTTGTGTAATTCTACACTTACATTGTGAAAGCCAAGTGAGCTTATAATGCCATCTATTTTTATTTGTTTTTTATCTATATTAAATCCTTTAGTTTTTAACTCTTCAACTATTTGTTTAGGACTAATACTTCCAAATACTTTATCGTTTTCTCCTGTTTTTACATTGAAAGTTAAAGTAATTGACTCTAGTTTTTCTTTTAACTTTTCACATTCTTTTATATTCTCTTCTTCTTTTAATTCTTTTTCTTTATTTTCTCTATTTAGTCTTGATACACTATTATTTGTTGCAAGTACTGCGCTTTTATTATTTATTAAAAATGTACCATATCCATCTTTAACATCTAGTATATCTCCTGCTTTACCTTGTTTTTTAATATCTTTAAGTAGTATTATTTTCATAAAGACCTCCTTAATGTTTAATAATATTATACTATAAAATAGAAAAGAAAAAAAGATATTAAATCTTTTTCAACTAAATATTTATTATACTTCTGGTCCTTTTATAAAATCCCCTGTACCTTGATTGTAATAAAACTTTTTTTCTACTTTATCATACATACAAGGAGTACCTTCTTTATCTAAGACTGGAATTAAATCTATAATAAAATCTCCATTTGAATTTTTAATGAAAAATTTATATATTCTTGATGAGCCTTTTCTATCACCATTTTGTGATGAAAATAAAGCTATATTTCCACCAGTTTTTTCAGAATCGCCAGTACCAACCAATACTTTTATTGAATCAATGTAAGCTGTATTATTTTTAATTTCTATAATATGTCTTTCATTAAAATTGTAAGTTGTATTTTGCCAATTACCAATTAACCCTATTTGTATTTTTCCATTTTCCTTATAACAATATGAATCTTTAAAATCATCTGTCTTTTCATAATATCCAAATAAAAAACCGTCTCCGACATTATCAACGCCCTCAAAATCACAATATATTGAATCAGTTTTATTATATGGAATGCCTGTATCAATCCACTGTGTTCTTGAACTCTCTAAATATTCTACCTTTGTATAAATATCTCCATATGAATAATTTACTTTTGCCCCATCTACCTTACAATCATCTAAAGCAATGGTCATATCTTCATGTAATTGTACAAAGTCACATTCTACTTTTTCTCCATTATATTCTACTTCAAACGAGAAATCACTATCATTTAACGTCAATGTATTACCATTTGTATTATAATTTCCTTTAGGTACTTCACTAGTTAAACTTCTTCTTGCTATTGCAAGTTCTATAGACCTACCATATAAATCTATACTTCTTTTTTTACTTTCAATTCTTGCGTCATTTATTATATTTAATATTGTTGGTACTGTTATTAATGCGATAATAGCTAGTATTACTATTACTGCTAAAAGTTCTATTAATGTAAATCCTTTATTTTTCATATAACCTCCATTTTTTAACCCAAACTTTTCTTTGCTATACTTGAGGCTAAAACGACACGAAACGAATCACCATAGTGACTAACTCCGTTGTTACAACCAAAGTAAAACACACCAGAATTGTAATGCGACTTGTTATAGTAACCTCCACGTACAGACCACTGACAATTATTCTGAGAAACGACATCGGCATTATCGCTGTACCACCCCTTTGTTTCTCCTAAAGCATGTCCTTTATAATCATCTGCGTTTGTAGTTGTATAATTGTCATAATATTTTTCATCTATTCCTTCTAAATTGTCATTAAACCCACTTGCGCCTTTCTGTTGATTAAAAACTCCCATTGCATATTCCCATGAACCACCATTTATATCATATATTCCATATACATTCCCTGTTGTTGAGGCATTTACTCCTTTACTTCCGTTATATTTATTTTCACCGCTATTACATGTTATATCAGATTCTGAATCACTTGCATTATCTGCTCCTATCCCTGTTATATACTGTTTACAGTTGTTTATATATACTTCTCCATCTTGCCCATATTTTGAATGTGATAGGTATGCGACTGCTCCCCACTCACTATCTTTCATCATATGCGAATCACCATTTATCTTTTCATTAAACTTCTTTGCTGTTTCAAATTGATTACTCACTTTTTGATATCTAAGTGAATATACATTTGGTAGTATATATGGATCTTGATCAGCATTATTACAATTAGTATCAGAAGCAGTATTATAACAAGTACTATTTGCTTGTGCACTCGTTTCAAACTTTCCTACCCATATTCCAGATAATATATCACTACCAAATGTAAATCCCGGATGTAATACGTATCCTTCTGTTGGTGTACTTGTGTTCTTACTTATAAAGTTTATACCTATCAAATCTGGATTATTTAAATCTTCAACTGTTGCAGGCATTTTATATTCATATCTTGGTATCCATACAAACATTGCTTTTACATCTGAATTATTTGCGTCAGTAGGTGAGGTTGGAAGGTTAAGTATATCTCCTACCTTTTTATCTTTTCCTGTTTCACTTAGTATTACTGCATTTGCCCATTCTTTCTTATCGTAGTCATACCACTCTTTAAAAATATCTGCTATCTTCCATTGTTTTGATGTTTCATCATAGATAACTGGAGTTAATCCATCTATTAATTCTGGATTATTTGCTCCACTATTATCTGTATATATTCCATATATATAATCTACATACTGACCATCTACTTTACATTTATTTAATGAGACAGTTCCATCCTCATATATTTTTACTGTATCACATTCTACTCTTTCTCCATCATATTCTATATCTAATGAAAAATCATTATCTTTTAAAGTTAATATATTTCCATCTGTTTTATAATTTCCCATTGGTACTTCTTCTGTTAGACTTTTTCTTGCTATTGCAAGTTCTATAGACTTACCATATAAATCTATACTTCTTTTCTTACTTTCAATTCTTGCGTCATTTATTATATTTAATATTGTTGGTACTGTTATTAATGCAATAATAGCTAGTATTACTATTACTGCTAAAAGTTCTATTAATGTAAATCCTTTATTTTTCATGATTTCCCTCCTATAGTTTTTCCTCTTATATTGTCTCACATGCCCCCCCCCCCCCCGTCAAGAGGAACATTTGTTTGCTTTACACTTTTTTTGCATAGAAATGCTTTGCATATTCTATATAAATACTCATTTTAACTATAATAACCATTCTTTATTATAACCTTTAAATGAATATTTATTTTAATATTTATATTTCTTTTACTAAATCTATTATTTCTTGTTTAACTTCTTTTATTGTCTTATCTTTAACTTGAGTAGCTGCGTTTGATGTGTGTCCTCCACCACCCATTTGTTTCATTATTTCACTTACATCAAATTCTCCAAGTGATCTCGCACTAACACCTATTAAATTATCTTCTAGTTTACCTAAAGTAAATGAGGCTTCTACATCTTCAAATGTAAGTAATTCTTCTGATATTTCAGCTAGTTCCTTACTATTTGTCGTACCATTTACTATACACATAGCTATACTATCTGATATCATAAAACTATTTCTTATGAATGTTGCTCTTTTCATATATTCTTCTTTAGATTCTTTAAGTAATTCTTGTTTAAGTATTGAATCTGCGCCCATTTCCATGAGTGTAGAGGCAGCCTCATAGGTTCTACTAGTTGTTTTTAAGTTAAAGCCATTTGTATCTATTTCTATTCCTGCTAAAAGTATAGTTGCTATTACATTATCTAAATCTATATTAACATATTCTGAGTAAAATGTTATAAGTTCACTCATACTAGAAAGGTTAGTATCTATATATAAAAATCTAGTATCTTTAATATAGTTTTTACTTTTAATGTGGTGGTCTAAAACAACAGTATCGAATTTATCGACTAAATCTGGATATTCTAATCTATCTTTTATATGTGTATCTGTTATTATTAAAAGTGTTTTACCTTTTATTTTTTTATAAGACTTTTCATTAACACAAGTAACACTCTTCTCCATTTTTTCAAACGCTTGATTTATATTACTGTTATAGTTTTCTAAATTTTTATCATCTAAAAAGATATAGGCTTTTTTATTAAACGACTCTATTATTTCACATAGTCCTAGACAAGAACCTAAAGAATCTAAATCTGGATCTTTATGTCCCATTACTATAAAACTATCGTATTCGCTAATTAACTCATTTAGTTTTTCAAATAACTCTTGCATACCATCACCTATATTAATTATACTACAAAAATGATAATAAAAAAAGAATGAATGATCATTACTTTTCTATTTTAAATACTACTTGATATAGATTTGCTAAATCATACTCTTCTACATCTATTTTAAATCCATATTGTTCTATTTTACTTGAGCACTCTCTAATTGCATTTATTACTTCTTTGAAATCTACTTTAGGTTGTACTGGTTGAGCCTCTGGCATAACAGGGTCATATTGTTTTGAATAATCAGTAACAATTATTGGCTCTGGCATTTTAAACTCAGGTATTGCTGGTTGCGCAGGTTCTTGTGGTGCGATAGCTTGTACTTCTGGTTGTGGCTCACCAAAACTAAATAGATTTTCTGATTGTTGAGTCATCTGTGTATTATCAGCTGAAGATTCCATAATTGGCGCAGTCTCAGGAACAGTTGGTATAGGACTTATAGTTGGAATATCAACTGGTTGTGGATTTGGATTAACAGCTGGAGCTACAGGAGTAGCACTATCAACTGATACAACATTTCCATTTGCGTCAAAGCTTATTCCACCAAATGAAGGCATTTCTGGTTGTTGTGGCATACTTGGAGCGGCTGGAATAGAAAAACTATCCATGTTATTTTGAGATACACTTGCAGGCGCAGATTGCTCTAAACTTGGAATTGTTGGAGTGGCTTGACTTGCAACACCAAAACTTTCAGGCATAGGCGCAAATCCCATTGGAGGCATTTGTGGTTGCTCTGGTACACTTGGAAATTCTGGAACTGATGGTGTAACCGTCATCTCTGGTTGTGGTACACTTGGCATAAAACCTTGAGTTGCTGGATTTACAGCTGGTTCTTGATGGCTTGCAAATATATCAAAACTTGGAGCAGGTGTTGGTTGCTCTACTGGCGCTTGAACAGGCGCTTCTGTTGGAGTTGGTCCTCCAAATATATCAAAACTTGGTTGTGGATTTTGTGGAACATTAGGCATTCCAAACATATTATTATTCATATCTATTTCCCCTTTTTCTATTATATTTTTTGAATCTACAGATTCATTATTACTATTTTTTAACTTTTCAATTTCTTCATCTGTTCTTCTAACCGTTAATCTTTCTGTTATTATTCTATTTAACATTTTATTTTGTTCTTCACTTGATGAAATTCTAAGTAAAGATCTTGCATGACGCTCTGAAATTTTATTTTCAAGTAGAGCTTCTTGAACCTCATCTGTTAAATTTAAAAGTCTTATTTTGTTTGCAACTGCAGATTGACTTTTTCCTAGTTTAGAAGCTAAGTTATCTTGTGTTATGTATCCCATATCAAGGATTTTTTTATAAGAGAGTGCTTCTTCTATAGGTGTTAAATTCTTTCTTTGTACATTTTCTATTAAAGCAATTTCTGCGCTATCTTTATCATTTAAGTTTCTAACTATTACTGGAACTGTTTCTTTTCCTGCAAGGACGCTTGCTTTATATCTACGCTCTCCAGCAATTATTTCGTATTTATCACCGATAGGTCTAACTACTAGTGGTTGAATAACACCGTGCTCCTTAATTGAATCGGATAGTTCGAGGATTTCTTCTTCATCAAATTGTATTCTTGGTTGAAATCTATTTGGCAAGATTTCATTTATATCTACGTCTATTACTTTAGACAAATTGTCGTACATGAAATACCTCCTTTTTATTCTCTAACAATATTCTACAACATTTTGGGAAATAATGCAATAAGTTTGGGAAATATTTTGGGAAATACCTATAATTAAAAAGAAAAAGCCGTTATAAAGGCTTTTTCTTAATATCGTTATATTTTCTGGGAAATAATTTAGAAGTAGGTTTTTCTTTTATTATTTTTATTAAACATCTATTACTATCTTCAATAGGTAATTTAAACCTTAAAATATTTTCCAAACGACAATTTAATTTTTCTAATGCGTTATCAAAATTATTTTCCTGTTCTATATTTCCTTTCATCGCTATAAAATATGAACCAACTTTTACTAAATTTATTCCAAGTTCTAGTAAAATATTAGTTTGGGCGACTGCTCTTGCAGTAACTACATCATATTTTTCTTTATTTATCTTAGTATAATCTTCAATTCTAGTGTGAATAGCAGTTATATCTTTTAAATCTAGTTCATTTATAACTATGTTTAAGAAGTTTATTCTTTTATTAAGTGAATCTATTAAAGTAATTTTTAAATTTGGATAAAATATTTTAAGTACTATACCAGGAAATCCTGCCCCACTACCTAAGTCACATAAACTATCTACATTATTTAAATCTATTACTTTTACTAAGGTTAATGAATCATAGAAGTGTTTTAAATAGACATCTTCCTTTTGTGTAATCCCTGTTAGATTCATAACTTTATTGTATTCAATTAATAGTTCATAGTATCTTTCTAACTTTTGTAATTTTTCATCTGTTACTTCTATACCTAGTTTTTCTACCTCTATAATAAATCTACTTTGATTCATAAAAATATTCCTTCTTTATATATACCATAATTAGTGATATGTCGGCTGGATTAACCCCACTAATTCTAAGTGCTTGTCCTATTGATGTAGGTCTAATCTCTTTTAATTTTTGTTTTGCCTCACTAGCAAGATTATGTATCTTGTCATAGTTTATATCTTCTGGTATTTTTTTATTATCTAAATCTACCATTTTTTTAGCTTCATCAAGTGCTTTTTTTATGTATCCTTCGTATTTTATATTTATCTCTACTTGCTCTAATATGTCACTAGAATATTCTTTATCTAAAAATGTACTTATTGCAGTTAATGTTACTTCCTGTCTTTTAATTAAATCATATAAAGTTATTCCAGTTCTAATCTCAGGCATACCTAGACTTAATAATTTATCATTTGTCTCACGTTTTGGAGTTAATTTTGTATTTTTTAGATAATCAGTTAAGCGGTTTATATCGTTTTTCTTCTTTAAGAATTTGTTATATCTATCTTCACTAATTAATCCTACTTCATGTCCATACTCAGTTAATCTCATATCAGCATTATCATGTCTTAATAGTAATCTATATTCTGCGCGTGATGTAAGTAATCTATATGGGTCTATTACTCCTTTTGTAACTAAATCATCTATTAAAACTCCTATATATGCTTCATTTCTTTTAAGTATTAAAGGATCTTTTCCATCTAGTTTAAGTGATGCATTTATTCCGGCAATTAAACCTTGGCAGGCAGCTTCTTCATATCCACTTGTTCCATTTATTTGACCTGCTGTATATAAATTTTCTATAACTTTTGTTTCAAGTGATTGCTTTAACTGTTTTGCATCTATAGCATCATATTCTATTGCATATGCGTATTTATTTATTATTGCGTGTTCAAGACCGGGCAGAGAGTGCACCATCCTCTCTTGAATATCGCGTGGCATACTTGTTGAAAAACCTTGTAAGTATATATCATCATAGTATATACTTTCAGGCTCTAAGAATAATTGATGACGTTCTTTATCCGCAAATCTAACTACTTTATCTTCTATAGATGGACAGTATCTTGGACCTACTCCTTTTATATCTGAAAGTCCTCCATACATACTTGACTTATTTAAGTTTTCTCTAATTATTTTATGTGTTTCTTCTGTTGTATATATCAAGTGACATGGAATTTGTTTATCTTTGTCGTAGTAAATCTCGTTATCAAAACTAAATGTATAGTATTTATCATCACCTAGTTCTACTTTAGTTTTAGAAAAATCAATTGAACTTTTTTCTATTCTTTGTGGAGTACCAGTCTTAAGTCTTTTTATATTAAACCCATATTCTTTTAATTTATCACTTAAATGGTTGCTTGGCCTCTCACCGTGAGGTCCCTGTCTAGTTCTAGTATCTCCAACAAGTATATCTGCTTTTAAATAAGTACCTGTTGTAAGTATTACTATTTTACTAAAAATCTCTTCGTTATTTTCTAATCTTATTCCTTTTACTTTATTATCTTCTACTATTAAATCTTCAACTAACGCTTCTTTTATTTCAAGATTAGGTGTATTATTTAATGTATTTAACATATTTTTAGGATAAGTTATTTTATCTGCTTGAGCTCTTAGGGCACGGACTGCAGGACCTTTTGCACTATTTAACATTTTTATTTGAAGTAAACTTTTATCTGCATTTCTTCCCATTTCTCCACCTAGTGCGTCTATTTCTCTTACAACTATTCCTTTAGCACTTCCTCCAATAGATGGATTACATGGCATATCTGCAATATTTTTTATATTACCTGTTACAAGTAACGTTTTATGATTTGTTCTAGCACATGCTAAACTTGCTTCACATCCAGCATGACCTCCACCTACTACTATAACATCAAACATTATTACACCTTCTTCGTTCTTTGATATTATACTATCATTTTTAAAATATAACAATAAGTAATTTTAATTATCTAAATCATATATGATTAATTTATGATAATGTCTTAAGTGTTAACTTTTGAAAATGTCTCAAAAGTAATATATAATATGTCACTTG
>CANQAT010000038.1 GCA_947588925.1 uncultured Bacilli bacterium
CCTGTCAAGGGGTTGAGCTAAATTTTTTTGAAAAATTTGTGATGTATTCCTTTGCAATGACTTTTTAAAAGAATAGATAATAAATAAACCCTTATATTTCCTCATGTTTATTATTATCTATTTCTCTAAATTATATACATTTACTTTACATATACTTTCTGTATTCCCTTTTCTTCTTTTTTTGATAGTACTAACTCTTTCTTTTTCATCTTTGATATTAATTTAACTATAAAGTTTAGATGTTTCTTACCCTTTTTTGTATCAGTATCATTTAAAGATTTATTAAGTGTTGTTTGAACCTCTACTGGTGTTATGCCATCTTCTAAGGCACTCTTTATTCTTTCGCTATTTTCTTTTACTAAATTAGATTTATACTCTCCACTATTACTCTTTTCTAAATCACTTTTCATCTCAGTTATAACTTCTACTGATTCTTTTAACTGATCTGGTGTTTTACCTAATTCTTCTACTTTAGCTACAACATCTTCTAAAGCAGAATTAACAGCCTCACCACTTACCCCATTACTTATTGCGTCACTTAAATATTCTTTATTTTCATTAACTGTATTACTTGTCATAATATCACCTGTATTAATTTTATCTAATCTTTTTATTTTATTCAATATTTTATTAAATATAATATTTAATTTTACACTTCATAGGACAAAATGTGTAAAGCATATATTGTTTTGAGGTGTATTATGTTTAATTTTATTAAAAAACTTTTTAAAGACTTCTATATATTTAGCGCGGCCTATTCTAATAATAGTTTCCCTGAACCGCTTTCTAAGGAAGAAGAAGATTTGTATGTTGAAAGGGCTAACTTAGGTGATAAGGAAGCACGCTCTAAACTTATAGAACACAATTTAAGATTAGTCGCTCATATAGTTAAGAAATATGATAATAAAAACGAAGATACAGATGATTTAATAAGTATTGGAACTATTGGACTTATAAAGGGCGTGGATAGTTATTCTAAAAAGAAAAATACAAGACTTACTACTTATGCGGCAAGATGTATTGAAAATGAAGTATTAATGTATTTTAGAAATAATAAAAAAAGAAGTAAAGATATAAGTATTAATGAATCTGTTGGTTTTGATAAAGAAGGAAATGAAATAACTATACTTGATATATTAAAAACTCCAACACCTGACTTTGCACTCGATTTACATAAAGAAAACAATATTGAAGATTTAAAAAAATATCTAAATGTCTTAACACCTAGAGAAAAAGAGATTATCATTGCAAGATATGGACTTTCTGATACCGACGAAATAACACAAAAAGAAATAGCAAAAAAACTCAACATTTCAAGAAGTTATGTATCTAGAATAGAAAAAAGAGCTTTAACTAAGATCTTAAGAGAATTCTTAAAAAATAATAAAGACGTCTAGTCTTTATTATCTTTGAAATTCTTCTCCTTTATATAATCTTCCACCGGGAATAAACATATCCATGTCAGTTGGTACCTTTGAAACAAAATCAGCAATTTCTAAAGGTAGCTTATCTTGTGTCGTTTCAAACACTCCAACAGTATATTTAGATTCTTTAGTGACTTTATTTACTCCTTTTAAATTATTAACCATATCTATATTACATATCTTAGGTATATAATATCTTACATAGTATTTATCATTTTCTTTTTCTATTTCAATACTTAATGCATGTCCAAGATCTCTTGCCATTATTATTACTCTATCATCTTTTAAAGACATTATTTCGACATAATCAGTACTTAAATTTTCTGGAAAAGATAAAAATATTTTATCGGATATTCCGTTTTTAGTACCATATAGTGTTATGTTATTTCCTTTATTATTTTGTTTTCTTGCAAGTACTGGCAAATTTCTATAATTATTTTGATTATTAACAATCGTTTGATGTACTACATGAAGTACCTCATTAAGTGATTTAGCCTCACTTAATGATACTCCAAACCCACCTTCGCCAAAACAATTCTCACCTACTTTATTTACTAAATCTTCACTCATATTAGCAAAACAAATATCGTAAAAATGTTTTAATTTATTAAAATCATATCCACATTTAATCAATTCACTTTTATATGCCTTTATAAGATTTTTAAAATACTTTTTATTATGCTCTAAAAAATGAAATTTATCTAAAATAGTTTTAATATAGTATTCTATATCATTGAGTGCTTTAAAAAGAGAATCACTATATTCTATTAGAGTTTCTTTACTATATCTATACTCTTCTTTAGGATAAGTAGAGTGTAATATATTTTTAACCTCTAAATTATATTTAAAAAATGTTTCCATATTATCTAAATTTTCATCCATACTATCACCTATTATCTTTCATATATTTATCTAGTAAACTTATTAATTCTTCTTTAGTAGTTGTTTTAAATATAGCCTCTTTTAATTCTTTAGAGTTTTTTAAACCTTTTAAATACCAAGACGCATGACTTCTTATCTCAAGCATAGCTACTTTATAAGGCTTAGTTTCTATTAATAAATCTAAGTGTTTTTTTATCATATTTATCTTTTCTTCTAAAGTAACTTCTCGAGGTTGTATGCCATATTCTAAATAATCTACACACTCTTTTATAAGCCAAGGATTACCTAATACTCCTCTACCTATCATTACTGCGTCACAAAGAGTTTCATCAAGCATTCTTTTAGCGTCATAACAACTTTTTATATCCCCGTTACCTATTACTGGAATATTTACATTTTCTTTAACACTTTTAATTATACTCCAGTCAGATGAACCACTATAGCCTTGTTTTCTTGTTCTAGGATGTACTGTAATTGCGCTAGCACCTGCTTTTTCTACTACTTTAGCAATCTCTATGGCATTAATACTTTTCTCATCCCAACCACTACGTATTTTAACTGTAACAGGTACACTAACAGATTTAACAACCGCACTTACTATATCATAGACCTTATCTGGATCTTTTAATAAGGCACTTCCTGCTTGACTAGATATAGCAACTTTAGGTACAGGACATCCCATATTTATATCTATTATATCTGGGTGCATACTACTTTCTATATACTTTGCAGCTATAACGAAAGACTCTTTATCACTTCCAAATATCTGCTGCGAAATTGGTCTTTCAAAATCAGTCATATAAAGCATATCTTTAGTCTTTTCATTTCCATACATAATTGCTTTATCACTAACCATCTCTGCAACTATTAATCCCGCACCCATCTGTTTTATAATCCTTCTATATGCACTATTACATATCCCTGCCATAGGAGCTAAAACAACTCTATTCTTTATTTCTACATTACCTATTTTAAACACAACATCACCTGTTTAATGCATTTTTAACAATCTCATACTTTATTTTATCTTTATCTCTTTTACTTGTTTTTAAATACTCAAAATACTTTTCTAAGCTTTCTAAATAGTATCCTTCATGCTTTTCAACTTTCCATGGTTCTTTAGTATCTAACATACACTCAACTTTATCATTTACAGTATACCATCCATTATCTTTCATCTTTAGGTTATAACTCTTCTTTAACTGTTTTAATCCCTCTTCAGTAACTGCTATATCTAAATCTCCTGCACTTGGAAATAAATCTCTTAAAACGAGTGCGGAAGAAGATAATACCCAAAATTCTTCTTTATCTATTTTTAACGCTTCTATAAGACTAGTTAATTCTTTTTTATTCATTCTTTTTTGGATTAAATAATAATCATTTACATATTCTAAAGTATCACTTATTCTTATAAATGAATCGTTTGGAAGCGCTGTTAAGCTCCTTAGCGCACTCACCTCATAAAGTTCTTTTATATATTCCGAACTATTTTCTAAGTGTGGATATATATTTATATCTGCTAAACCTATTCCATCATACTCTAGTATTTTTTCATCTTTATAACATACATGAGTAGCCATATTAATAGATCCCGCACTCACACCTATTATAATTCCATCTTTATTCTTAATTATATTTTTTAGTCCATATTCATTTATACTTTTCATCTGTAAATAAGGATTTCCACCCATTAAAAATATAATATCAGAGTTTTTTATAATTTCTTTAGCATATTCTTTACTTATCCTACTATCTATTAAGACCTCATCTTTAAAGCTTATACCTATATTTTTAAAGAACTCTATTTCTTTTATAAAATATATATCATTGCTATCTATATTATCAAAAGTTGAGGCAATAAAACATATACTCATGTTATTTTTTATATCTTTTTTTAGATACTGTCCTTGCTCTTTACTAAAGCCTTTTTCTTTATCTACTCCACTAAACATATATATAATTTGCATAACTCACTCTCCATTATTTGAATTTCTAGTTTTTAATTTTTTAATAGTATTAATAGCCATTTGATATTCATCAAATCTTTTTTCTATTCTTCCTCTTACTTGTATTATATCTCCTACACGTAAATCTCTATTTTCTTCATATACCTTTGGAAACATTACAGCTACAGTCGAAGATATTTCATCACTTCCTGTAATGAAGCACATTTTTTCATTTTTAGATGTAGTTATCTCTTTTAATCTATCAACGCACATTATTAAGGTTATCCTTTGATCAAAGTAATTTTCTATTTCACTTATATTTATTGCATTGCCGAGTTTGTGTTTAAATTCTGTTATAGGATTATTTGTAAGATATAATCCAAATACTTCTAATTCTTTTTCCATTAGATATTCTTTTTTATATTCATCAGTCTTTATTATTTCTGGTTCTAAAGCAAAGTCTCTATCTAAATCTTTTATTAATTCTCCATAATTTATAATTAAATCCATATTATTTATAAGTGTTTTTTTAGTATACCCAAAACAGTCAAACACACCAGCATAAACAAGTGCGGTGATAGTCTTTGATGTTACGCTTTTGCCGTAGCACCTTCTAATAAAGTCATATATATCTGTATATTTACCGTTAGATCTTTCTTTTATTATAAGTTCACTAGCTGAAAGCCCTACATCTTTTATACTGGATAATGGATATCTAATGCCTTTTTCTTCTATTATATACTTTGTACCACTCAAATTTATATCGGGCATTAATATATTTATATTTCTACTTAAAGCTTCATATATGTACTGTTTTGTTTTGGTATTATCATTTATTTCCATAGATAAAAGATAAGTAATAAAGTGTTTAGGATAATAAGCTTTTAGGTATGCCATTTTATAAGCAACTATAGAATATCCAATAGAATGTGATTTATTAAATCCATACTCTGCAAATTTAAGCATTAAATCGTATACTCTAGTTACTAATTTTTCATCATAACCTTTATTTATAGCTCTAGTTTTAAATTTTTCCTGCTCTTTTAATAGAATATCCTTTTTCTTTTTACTCATTGCCTTTCTTAGTATATCAGCTTCACCCAAAGAAAAGTCCGCCATAGTGCGCGCTATTTGCATTATCTGTTCCTGATATATCATTATTCCATAAGTAGGCTTTAGAATTGGTTCTAGAGAAGGATCTAGATAATCTATTTTTTCTTTTTTAAATTTTCTATTTATATAAGTTGGAATGTTTTGCATTGGTCCCGGTCTAAATAAAGCTATAGCTGCAAATAGATCATCCATGCTTGTTACTTTAAGTTTTCTTAAGAAATTTATCATTCCATCTGACTCAAACTGAAATATTCCTATTGTATCAGCTTTATTAAATATATCTAAAGCTTTAGGGTCATTTAGAGGAATGTCATCAAATTTTAGATTTGTTTTATAATCTTTATTTATACTATCTATCATATTATGTATAGTAGTTAAATATTTAATTGCTAAAAAGTCCATCTTAAGTAGTCCTATTTCCTCTAAATAAGTCATATCATATCCACTAAGATAGAACTCATGACTTTTATCTAGTGGGATTACTTCATCCAAATCTACACTAGACATTACAACTCCAGCTGCATGTATTGATGTGTGTCTTTTAAGTCCTTCAAATTTCAAGGCAATTTTATAACACTCTTTTAATTCATCTTTTCTATTTAACATTTCTTTTATTTTTGTACCATCGTTATAATTTTCTATGAGTGTTTTATTGGAGTCTATTAGTTTGCACATATTATCTACTGATTTAAGTTCTATATCCATAGCTTTACCGACATCTCTTAATGCTTGTTTCGCACCAAGTGTGCCAAAAGTAATAATAGGGACAACTCTTTTTTTACCATATTTATTTATACAGTAATTAATAACGTCCTCTCTTTTTTCATGTTCAAAGTCTATATCTATATCTGGCATGCTTACACGTTCTGGGTTTAAAAATCTTTCAAATAAAAGATTGTATTTAATTGGGTCTACATCTGTTATCATAAGACAGTATGATACTAAAGATCCAACCGCACTACCTCTACCACTACCTACTATTATATTATTATCTTTTGCATATTTTACATAGTCTGATACTATTAAAAAATAATCACAAAAGCCCATTTTATTTATTATATCTAATTCGTATTTAAGTCTTGTTTTATATATTTCTTTAACGGTATTTCCAAAGTGAAATCTTAGTCCCTCAATACATTTTTTCTTAAGATAAGTAAAACTATCTAAATTCTCATCATTAATAAATTTAGGCATTAATTTTTGATTAAAAGGTATTTCTAAATTACACAATTCATATATTAAATTATTGTTTTCTATTGACTCTTTATACCTACTATTAAACTCATCTAAAGTTAGTATATAGTTATCTAAATTTTTAGATTCTACTTGATTTACAGGTACCCCGTTTCTTATAGCATCCATATATCTAATATACTTAGCGTCTTTTTTTTCTAAGTATAGTGTTTCTTTCATATATATTTTATTAGTTTCTTTTATATTATTATATTCATCCATATCTTTATATCCAATAAAGATATCCTTATAAAGAGGTTTTATATCATCATAAATAGATAAACTCTCATATGGAGTTATGCACACTAATTTGCTTGAATATTTTTCTAAATCTTCAAGTTCTATTTTTCTTTCACTGAAAAGTGTGCATAACTTTATTAAATTCTTATAACCATCATAATTTTTAGCATACAATACAATTTTTTTATCGTTATAAAGGATTTCAAGACCAATAATAGGTTTTATTCCACTGTTTATACACATTTTATAAAAATCCATTACTCCATACATATTATTATCTGTAATAGTAAGGGATTTAATATTATTATTACGAGCAAATTCTATTAAGTCACTTATCTTTATTAAAGATGTTTGTAGACTGTTATCTGTTTTTATATAAAGTGGTGTATACATACTATCACTCCTACATATATTTTACTATAAATTGTTTTTATTTTAAAGAACTATTTGACTTATTTAAAAAAATATGATAAACTTGATTGGCATAGGGAAAAAAGAATTTGATTGAACGGAGGAATATTATGGCAGTTAAAGCAACAAATAGAAAACCACTCGCTGGAAATAGAAGATCTCACTCTTGCAGAGCGACTAAACATTCTCAAAAACTTAACTTACAAAATGTTACTTTAGAGGATGGTACTAAAGTTAAAATAAGTGCGAGAGAAAAAAGAACATTAAACAAATAGAAAATACGCATTCAAGCGTATTTTTTATATTGTCTTAGTCTGTTCAAAAGTATCATCGTATAAATAACTATCATCAGGCTTATCGTAACTTCGAATTTCATTTTCTAAGATTTGTTTTCTTATTTCTAACCTATCAGTATTATCTATTGTTTCACCTTTTGAAATATTGTTCATCTGACTTGATAAAAATAGTGGTAGTAAAGATTTAATATCTGATTGTTTAGAATTTTTATAGTCTACATAAAACATATCTATTTTATTTATAATCTTTCTTAGTGTGGATAATATTTGTCCCATTATAGAACTTTTAGTTATTTCATATTCACTTTCTAATTCTTTTTCTTTTTTTAGATAAAATGGCTTTAGAACCAAATTACAATAAACAACATTTAATAAATCATGATTAATTAAACTAATCCATTTTCTTTCATTTTCAGTTATTTCAGTATAAAAGTCATATTTTAAAGCCATATTTTCCTCCCTTTTTATATTAATAAACTTTTCTTGAAACACTAGTATCTTCTTCAGCAACAGAAAGTTCATTTATTTTTCTAACAAATTGATATGCTTTTACAAAGTTTCTCGAATTCATTAATTTAATCTTAACTTTTCTAGCATTCTTATCTCTCTTACGTAAAGCTTTCTTAAAGTTCTTTTCAAACTTTATCCTAATTTTAGGCTTATCATCTGAATGTTTTAAAAGTTCTTTACTAGCCTCAATTAATTTTTGATTTAAATTAGTTAACTTCTGAGTCTTATTATATCCTGCTATTTTATTATCTATACTAGCTAAGTTTTTCTTAGCAGACTCTATTCTTTTCTTAGCCGCATTAATTTTTAATTTACTAACTTTATTTTTGGAATTAAGTAAAACATCTAGTTCTTTTTCATGTAATTCTATTTGCTTTTGATATCTCATTCTACTAATAGCTAGTTTATAACTATTATGAGGTTCACTAAGTAGTTTATTAACTTCATCATCTAAAATCTTCATAGTTTCTGAAAACACATTTGTATCTTGATTAGGTGTAAAATTAACGGTATAATCTTGTTCAGCCTCGTCTATTTTTTCTTCTATTACTTCATCTTTAGATTCATTTTTTGTATCATCAGGAACATCTTTAATAGAAATCTCAGCTGATTCTTCTACCTTAGTATCATCTAAACTTTCATCGTTTTCTTTAATAGTAGATATTACTTCTGTATTTTCTAAAGTTTCTTTATCTTTTAAATCTAGCTTTCTATCATATTCTCTTCTTCTATCAGGATCTGATAAAACATAATATGCTTCATCTATTTTACCCCACATACTAAATGGTACCTGATCCTCTGGTGAGCCGAATTTAAGTCTATCTTTAGCTTTTTCAATACTATAAAAACTTGCGTCGCGTGGCACTCCTAGTACATCATAATAAGTTTGATCTTTGTAATAGTCCATACTTTACACCTCCGACTATAATTAGTATAACATATTTTTTTTATTTTTCATATGTAGTTAATATTCTTTTACTTCTTTTTTTACACTATCGCTTAACATTTCACTTTTGCTTGAAGGAATAACAATTGTATTTACATCCCCATCTGAAATATATCTTGTTTTTTCAAGAAGTTTAAAATTCATTTCAATATCAAATTCTACCCCATCGTTATCATAAGCTCTAATTCTTTTTAAAAACTTAGGATTAAAATCACTAGAAAATGGAGAACTTTCAGCTTTCCATCCAACTCTTAAAGCTGATTTAGTGACATATGTCTTACCATTATATTCTGTATTAAATATGTATTGCATATTTGAATGTGTTAAAGAATATGGAGAGCCGTAGGGAAGAGCTACTACATTTACATATTTATTAGGTATAATTTTATCTAATAATTCATATATCTTTCCTACTTCTTCTTTAGATCTATTAGCGTCCACATCACTAAAGTTTACATGTGTGTAAGTATGATTTCCAATATCATATCCATTATCAACTAACCAGTTAAGTATTTTTTCATTATACTCTTTTTGTTCAAATAATCCTCCATTTATAAAGAATGTTGCAGTTACATTATAATCAGGATATTTCTTTTTAAAACTCTCAAGTATTCCAACAGCTGAATTAGGATCTATTATAATATTTCCATTACTATCCAATCCAGTAACTTTTATAGCATTAGAAAGTCCATCATCAAATGTTAATATTATTGGACTTTTACCTAACTCTACGTCGATATTCCCGTCTACATAATCACTTAATCTAATCATTCTATAGCCATTACTATAATAAAATTCTAAATCGTTAATAAAAGCCTCTGTTGTTCTTTGATATCCATCTTTATCTACATTACCACCTGTATATGAAGTCTCACTATTCTTCATAGCATGTATACCGTGGTACATCATAATTGGAACCTCTCCTAATTCATTAACGTTATTATTAATATAATCCTCTTCCGTTAATTCTTTTACCTCAGGTTTATCATTTTCATTATCAGTTACTTCATTTTCTTTTTTCCCACATCCAACTAATAAAAGCAAAATTAATAAAATCAATACTTTCTTCATCTTATCACCACTACTATACTTCCCATTTTAATTATTTTTATAAGGTATTCCTAAATGTTTATAAGCTTTTTCTGTTACCATTCTACCTCGTGTGGTTCTTTTTAATAATCCAGTTTGAAGTAGATATGGCTCATATACATCTTCTATTGTAGTTTGTTCCTCCCCAATAGATGACGCAATTGCCTCTATTCCAACAGGTCCACCATTAAATTTTTCTATTATTGATTTAAGTAAATGATAATCTGTTTCATCAAGTCCTAGTTCATCTACTTTTAATTTATCTAAGGCATGTTTTGTAATACTTAAATCTATACTACCATTTCCCATTACCATTGCAAAGTCTCTAACTCTTTTAAAAAGTCTATTACAAATACGTGGGGTCCCTCTACTACGTCTAGCAAGCTCTAAAGCTGCGTCTTCATCTATGTTACATTCTAAAACCTTACTAGTTCTAAGAGCAATTTGTTTAAGCTCATCTACAGTATAATAATTTAGTTTATTTACTATTCCAAATCTATCTCTTAAAGGACTAGTTAAGTCTCCTGCACGTGTAGTTGCCCCAACTAAAGTAAATGGAGGCAAGTCTATTTTTATATTTCTACTAGAAGTCTCAGTTCCTATTACTATATCTAAAGTAAAATCCTCCATAGCAGAATATAAAATCTCTTCTACAAATCTAGGTATTCTATGTATTTCATCTATAAATAGTACATCTCCCGGCTCTAAATTTGAAAGAATAGCAGCTAAATCCCCACTCTTTTCAATTGATGGACCACTCGCTGTTTTTATATTACTTCCAAGTTCATTAGCTATTATAAAAGCGAGTGTGGTCTTTCCAAGTCCCGGTGGGCCATATAATAATACATGGTCTAGGGGTTCTTCTCTTAACTTAGCAGCCTTAATAAATATACTTAAATTTTCCTTAACTTCACTTTGTCCTATATACTCATCTAAAGTCTTAGGACGTATATTTTGTTCAAAATTATCTTCAACAGTTTCTTCTTCACTTACAATTCTATCCATTATCGCACCTACTTTCTATATAATCTAATACATCATTCCACGTTTTATTTTTAAATAGAATACAATCTATATTCTTTCTTTACAAGTTCAAATGCTTCATCTGAACTAACTAAAGTTTCATCGACATCTATACCTATTCTCATATTATTTTAACATTAACTTCAAAGCTTCTTTTACTTGTTTTTCTATATCCATATCACTATTAATGGATGGAAGTATTTTATTTATATCTGCTTGTTTATATCCTAAACCTTTTAATACTTCTATTAACTCATCAAAATTTTTATTAGAAGTATTACTTGTATCTGCAGTTAATTTACCTTTTAAATCTAGTATTATTTGTCTAGCTACTTTATCTCCTATCTTAGGAAATTTCTTTAAATAAAGTATATTTTCTCTTTCTATTGCGTCCGTAATACCACTTATTGAACCTGTCGCAATCATAGGAAGAGCCATTTTACAACCTAAGCCTTTTACATTTATTAACTTTAAAAATAAATCTTTTTCTTCAATAGTTTTAAATCCATATAAACTATTCTCATCTTCTCTTACATACTGATATATATATACCGTATATTCTTTATCAAGTTCAAAAGAATAAGGATTAGGTACATACACTAAGTAGCCTATACCACTATTATCTATAACTATATAGTTACTCTCTTGATTAACTACTTTTCCTTTTATATATTCATACATATTATCACCAATATAAGTATAACACAAACAAATGTTGTAAACAAGAAAAAGATAGAAATTTCTATCTTTTTTATGTAAAGTTTATAATTATCCTAGACGGAAAGCGGGAGATACGCCTTGATTATTAGAGCCAAGCATATGATTTTGATTACCCCTATAAGAAACTTGGTAGAAAACGTTGGGCTGAAAATTAGAAAGACTTGAACGGAGCCACCACGCTGAGAAAACACCACCTTTTATAGCTTTTTCGTAATTATCAGTTGTTACATTTTCTTTTTCATAATAATCTAACTGTCTTGTTTCATCCTCAGCGGTATCATATTCCACTAGGTTTCCTGTCCCTTTTTTTCCCCATATTTCTTTTGTTGAAAATAAATATAATTTATCAGTTGTTACAAAGTTTTTACCTTCGTTATCATCTTTTCCATGTCCTGATATTACTCTCGTATCTGCTATAGCATTTTGTAATTCTTTTGGCAAAGCTTTGAAAACTGCTCCACTGTCCTCTTTACCTTCGGTTACATTTAAATATGATCTCATGTCACTATCTCTCCAACCGCCATCTTTAATCATTTCTTCATTCATTTTTTGTATAGATATTACAGTTTGAAATTCTACTACAAATCCACAAGCTGTCTCAGAAAAATTTTCTCTATCACAGTCATCTGGCGTTGATTTGTTGGCTATTCTTACTACAAAATCTTTATTGAACTCTCCACCTAAATGTATTGTTTTAGTAGCCCCTACTGTATATTTTTCAGTATTACCTGCTTGTACGTTTGCTATTATTGTTGACCAAGAATCGTCTTCAAATGATACTGGTTCTGGAATTGGTTCAAAAAACAATTTTTCTTTCTTTACTACTCCATCTTCTAGTGTTACCGTTCCTCCTGTTGGTCTTGTACCATTTGATTCTACTATTAAATCTACTGTTTCTTCTCCTGATTTACAACTTAAGTTTCCATCAGATTTAACTGTACATGTAGTAGGATTAAACTCACTCGTTAAGTTTTTTCTTGCTACTGCTTCTTTTACAGCTTCAAG